>JADFSZ010000191.1 GCA_022560555.1 PVC group bacterium | reverse complement strand
AACATTAAAAATATCTGCAACAAACTTAGAGCTTGGTATAGAGTGTTTTGTAGATGCTGATATTACAAAACAAGGAACGATCACGATCCCGGGAAAGAAATTCGCCAGTGTTGTGAAGGAGCTTACGGACGAGATTCAAATAGAAACTAATCGAGATAATATTTTTGTTAAAAGCGGCAAAGCAGATTTACGTATTGTCGGAATGCCCCGCGATGAATTTCCGCGCATTAACGTCAATACAGATTTTGTTGTAACCATTTCTCAAAAAAACATGAAAGAAATTTTAGAAAAAACATCCTTTTCCATGTCAACGGATGACACGAGGTATATCTTAAAAGGTGTGTATCTGTCTTTGGATCCAGAGTATCTTGTTTCTGTTGCAACAGACGGGAAGCGTTTGTCTTACATTAAAACAGAGATTGAAAATTCTTCCGGGGCCAAAAAAAAAGTGGTGATTCCGGCCGCCAGTGTCACTGAACTTAAAAGGATTTTAGGAGATAAAGGGGATGTCAAAATTGCGATTGATGACACTCATGTGACTTTTATTTGTGATTCAATCCACGTGGTTTCCAAAATTATAGAAGGAAACTATCCTGATTACGAACAGGTTATCCCTAAGAAAACCAACATACAGCTTACACTCCAAAAGGACGAAATGCTCAATATCTTAAAAAGGGCCACTTATTTTACATCTGAAGATAATCGAAGAATCCATATCAAAATCAATAAGGAAGGTATCTGGATCAAAGCAAAATCTGTCGAATTTGGAGAATTTGAAGAAAAAATCGATGGAACCGCGAATATTGACAAATTTGACATCGCTTTTAGTATGGATTTTTTACTTCAGGTTGTAAAACACCTTGATCAGGAAAAAATAACTTTTGAAATGAATTCCCCTGATAAAGCTGTTGTGATAAAAGAGGGCATGAACCAACTTTATCTTATTATGCCCATGAAAATGGCCGATAATGATGAGTGAAGAAAAAATTAAGAATATTGTTGAAAATGTACTTGAACACGTTAAGGGAAAAGGGGATACATTTCAAAAAGACATTGGCCTTGCGTGGGATGAGGTTCTCACCGAGGAGGAGAAAAAACATTTAAAAATAAATTCTTTTGAAAATAAGTATCTTTTTGTTAAAGTATCAAATTCCGTGTGGTTGTATGAAATTGTTGTACACCATAAAGAAAAAATTCTCAAAGCGATGAAAGATCATTTGGGAAAAGACACTATAAAAGATATTCATTATTTTGTTTAAAAATCCTTATACAGAAAGAAATTCATGGTAACAAAAAAAGAAAAGACTGATAAAAAAGTGACAACACCACCTAAAGAGGAATACTCTGCGAGCAATATCACCGTTCTTAAAGGGATCGAGGCCGTTAGAAGACGTCCGGCTATGTATATAGGAGATACGGCCTCCCGCGGGCTTCATCACCTTGTTTACGAAGTGGTGGATAATAGTATTGATGAGGCCTTAGCCGGGTTTTGTGATCATGTCAAAGTGACTATTCATGAAAATAACAGTATTACCGTAGTGGACAACGGACGCGGAATCCCCGTTGATTATCACGCCAAGGAAAAAAAATCCGCGCTTGAGGTTGTGATGACCGTACTTCATGCGGGAGGAAAGTTTGATAAAAATTCTTATAAAATATCCGGAGGACTCCACGGGGTGGGCGTGTCTTGTGTGAATGCCTTATCCGAATGGCTTGAGGTGGAAGTTCAGCGGGGAGGGAAAATATACAGGCAACGTTATCAAAAAGGTGTTGCTAAGACGAAAGTTGAAGTTGCCGGAAAAACATCAAAGACGGGAACCAAAGTCACCTTTATGCCCGATGAGGAAATTTTTAAAAATCGTTCTTATGTATATGACATCCTTTCCAATCGTCTCAGAGAACTTGCTTTTCTGAATAAAGGAATCAAAATTGAGCTTTTAGATGAAAGATCGGAAAAAACGGATGTTTATAAATACGACGGAGGATTGATTTCGTTTGTAAAATTTTTAAATCAGAACAAAAAAACCATCGGAAACAAAATTGTTTATTTTGAAAAAGAAAAGGATCTTTTTAAATGCGAGCTTGCACTTCAATATAATGATAGCTACTCAGAGAGTATCTTCACGTTCGCGAATAATATCAATACAATCGAAGGGGGGACGCACTTGTCCGGTTTCCGCTCTGCTTTAACGCGGACAGTGAATTATTATGCCCGAGCCAATAAATTGTTTAAGGATAAGGATGAGAACCTTACAGGGGAGGATCTACGGGAGGGGCTTACGGCCGTTTTGAGCGTGCATCTGCCGGAACCGCAGTTTGAAGGACAAACAAAAACAAAATTAGGAAACCGTGATATACAAGGCTTGGTTGAAAGTGTTGTCAATGAGGGATTATCCACATTTTTCGAGGAAAACCCGAGTGTGGTCCGTGCGATGGTTCAAAAAGCCATTGTCGCCGCGCAGGCGAGAAATGCCGCACGTCGTGCCCGGGAATTGACAAGACGAAAAGGCATTTTGGATGGAGGATCGTTACCGGGCAAACTGGCCGATTGTTCCGAAAAAGACCCCAATCTTTGCGAAATCTATCTTGTTGAAGGAGATTCCGCGGGAGGTTCTGCCAAACAGGGACGGGATAGGCGTTTTCAGGCGATTCTTCCCCTCAAGGGAAAAATTCTTAATGTGGAAAAAGCCCGGATCGATAAAATGCTGCAGAATGAAGAAATTAGCACGATTATTTCCGCGCTCGGCACGGGCATCGGAGCCGAAGACTTTGATATCGAAAAAAGCCGGTATAAAAAAATCATCATTATGACAGACGCGGATATTGACGGCTCTCATATCCGGACACTCCTTCTGACCTTTTTTTATAGGCACATGCATGAATTGATAAAAGAAGGTTATGTTTATATC
>JADFSZ010000023.1 GCA_022560555.1 PVC group bacterium | reverse complement strand
GCGAAAACCGTTGACTCCCGCCTGATTGTCGTCGTCCATTGAGAAAACAAGACCGAAAGAAAACACACAAGAAGGAAACATCGAAATCAGGCCTCGTATGAAAGTATGGACGTGAAAACACAAAAAACAATAAAATTTATTAAAAAAAAAAGGAATTTGATTTTGTTTTTCAACACGCCCGAAAATATGTCGGAAAATATACTGTTATTTACACGATTTTACCCATGAATGACGAAGAAAACGACCCCCATGTACACATCGGCATTATTGTCTCAAAAAAAACCAGAACATCCGTCAGTAGAAATAAAATCAAAAGGCGATATCGTCACATTCTTGATGAGCTGAAAAACAATCTCCGACCGGGATCCCGCGTCATATTAGTCGCGAGAAGCCGCATAGAACAAACCGGATTTGAAACTCTCAAAGAGGACCTTGTCCGTCAATTGAGTGAATCCCATACGTATTACGAGGTATCTTAAAGTATGGCCCAGGATCAAACAACATTGTTTCAAAAATCACTATTGGCCGTCATTCGGGCCTATCAATGGGGCTTTTCTCCTCTTTTGGGCGCTCATTGCCGGTATGAACCCTCTTGTTCCGAATACACCTGTCAAAGCGTTCGTTTGTACGGCGTCATCAAGGGTTTATGGATGGGTTTCAGACGGATATTGCGCTGTCATCCATTTTGTTCCGGAGGGTTTGATCCGGTGGTTATCCGGCACGCGCGCAGGGACCCGAGATCATGAACCGTAATACAATTCTGGCCGTTGTTTTGTCCATGCTGGTTATCATTGGCTGGTCCTTTGTCGGCCCAAAATTGTTCCCGCAATTTTTCACCCGGCCGGAGACGACTCAGCCGGGCTTTGTCTCCTCCCAAGATGACGCTGGGGCCCCGGAGTACGCACGAACATATCCTGACGTGGACCAAAGGGATGAAATAACGCGTGACGAAGCTTGGGCCGAAACACCCCAAGAAACTGTAATCCATATAGAAACGAATAAACTCCATGTGACATTTTCGTCTTTGGGCGCGGGGATTAAGGCCTTGAAGTTTAAGCCCATTGATCTTCATGACCATGACGAAATTCCATTTATCGAAAACCAAATGCCGCCGTATGTGTTGTCCCTGCAAAGCCTTCTCAATCGATCAGATTTAGCAAAACGTCCCTTTCGCGTTATCGATGAAACACCTTTCTCCGTGAAATTTGAAACGGAGCTTTCCCGCGAGCAGGTTACAGTCTCTCAGGAATATCAGTTTATGGATGATTCTTACGAATTTGACCTGACCACAATCATCACGAACAGAGGGAATAACTCTGTTTTCTTTGAGGACGGCTTTGAGATCCTTGTCGGCCGTTCGATCGTAGGAGATAAAAAAGACGGTCAATTTAAGTACGCGTTCTACATGGAAGACAATGCGAAAAATCCGGTTTTTGAAAAATATTTCGGGAAAAACAAATATGATCCTGTAAAAGTTCCTTTAAACTGGACCGGACTGCAAAATAAATATTTTGTTCACATTTTTGATCCGCAATCCGGGTACACAGACATCGTGTTACGAAGACTCAAAAATGAAGAGGAATTTTGGATTACGGCGAAAACGGATGATTTTATGCTGTCGCCCGAAGAACAAATTGTTCATCAGGCCCGGTTTTACGCAGGGCCCAAAAATTTTGAAATCCTGAAATCGTACAATCAGGGGTTTGAAAAAATCAGTAATTTCGGCATGTTTGGCAAAATTGTCATGGTGATGCTTGCAACATTAAGATTCTTCTACAAAATATTTGGAAGTTACGGATGGGCCATTATTGCTTTGACACTTCTTGTAAAAGTTCTTCTGCATCCTTTAACCCATAAAAGTTTTCAATCCATGAAAATTCAAAAGGAATTGGCTCCCAAGATTACAGCCCTCAGGGAAAAACACAAAAGCGACCCTCAAAAAGTCCAAAAGGAAATGATGGCCCTGTACCGCAAGGAAGGGGTAAATCCTTTAGGAGGATGTTTGCCGATGCTGCTTCAGCTTCCGGTCTTTTTTGCTCTTTTTAGTACCTTGAGAAGTTCATTTGAGCTTCGGCACGCCCCGTTTCTTTGGATCGTGGATTTAGCGGACAAGGATCCGTATTACATTTTGCCCGTTGTGACTCTTGGGGTGACCTTTCTACAGCAAAAGTTGACGCCATCCGGAGGAGATCCTAAACAACAAAAAATGATGATGATGATGATGATTCCCTTTTTGGGGTTTTTTATGTTTAGTTTTCCCGCGGGGCTGTTGATTTACTGGCTGATCAGCAGCCTAGTGTCGATGGGACAGCAGTTTTATTATTTTAGAAAAAAGTGATATGAACACATTGTTGGGCTTTGCCTTACGAGCAATAGGACTTGACGAATCGCGGGAGGTCTGGCATATTATCAGTTCATCTAACAGAATCCGAGGAACAAAGAAGAGCGGACTAAGGTATACACATGGCAAGAGTTGTACTCAATAATATTTGCAAGGTTTTTCCCGGTGACATTCAAGCCGTGAAAGATTTTAATCTGGAAGTGAACGACAAGGAATTTGTCGTGCTTGTCGGCCCTTCGGGATGCGGAAAATCCACAACCCTGCGAATGATTGCGGGATTGGAGGACATTTCATCCGGGGATATCCATATTGATAATGTTCTCATAAACACTGTCCCTCCCAAAGATCGTAATATAGCTATGGTTTTTCAAAATTACGCTCTTTATCCGCATATGTCGGTTTACAAAAACATGGCGTTTGGGCTCAAACTTAGAAAGTATCAATCGGACGAAATACATAAGCGTGTGATGGAGGCGGGCGAAATCCTGGGGCTCAAAACGCTTATGGAGCGAAAACCCAAAGCTCTATCCGGAGGACAACGCCAGCGTGTGGCCGTGGGACGGGCGATTGTCCGTAAGCCCAAGGTTTTTTTATTTGATGAACCTTTGAGTAACCTTGATGCGAAAATGCGGGTAGAGATGCGAAACGAAATTAGCCGGCTTCATACCCGTCTCAGATCAACCATGATTTATGTGACACATGATCAGGTTGAAGCTATGACCATGGGAGATCGTATTGTAGTCATGAAAGATGGTCTCATACAGCAGATTGACGCTCCACTGGACCTGTATAATCGTCCGAAAAACAAATTTGTTGCCGGATTTATCGGAACCCCGCCTATGAATTTTCTTCCCGGAAAGTTACTCAGCAAGAATGGTTTTATGTTTATCGAGGGAGACGGCTTTTCCTTAAAAATCGTAGACGAGATGGCCGATCAATTATCCGGTTTGGTGGGTAAGAGCCTTGTTTTGGGGCTTCGCCCTGAGGACATATATGACAAACTTTTTTATGGCGATGCTTCCCCGCAGCATATTATCACCGCTAAAGTGGAAGTAACGGAACCTATGGGGCCGGAGATATTTCTTTATCTTAACGTTAAGCAACACTCCATTATTGCCCGTGTGGAAGCTAATAGCCAGGTTTCTGTTAATCAGGAAGTGGATTTTGTCGTGGATATGAACAAAATTCATCTATTTGATGTCGATACGGAAAATCTAATCGTTTAACAAATCATTTTTTTTAATGAAACAGTACGGGCGACATTCCTTTTATTCTGCTTTCTATGAGAAGGCATGATTTCAATTTTTTTAATGAAACAGTTTTTTTAATGAAACAGTTCATAAGAGGGAAAACCTCCATGACGGGTTTCGATCTGCGCCGATTGTTTCATCATACAACACGTCGTTCGACAAGCTCACCGGCCCGATTGCGCCTCGATGGCGGTATCTTCACGGGCCTTGTCGGGCTCTATGTCTTTGTGAGCCTTTTTCTTCTTCCCCATCCGTCCGACGGTTTTTTGAAAGAAGCCGATTCCTTTTTTGTTTTGTTTACGCTCAATTTGATCATTGCTGTTTCTTTTTTGATGTTTTCTCCTTTATGGGCCGGGGTATGCCTCGTATTCTCCTTTTTTCTCGCGCTGATGGCGGGATATGAGGAGCAGATATCCCAGGACATTTTTCTCATAACGAGTTATGTACTCACGGGTGCGAGCTGCTTCTGGCTTTCCACTAGACTCAAAAAGCGTCTATTCAATATCGAACTCCTAAAAGATGGTCTTGAGGAGGATATCAATGTTTTACAGGATGATTTGGATAAAAAACAGGCAGCCCATCCGATTTTATCAGAGCGATTGAAGAAGACCCAAGTGATCACCGAGGCCGCGGAAAACATCAACAATTCTCTAGAGCTGGAAAAAACTCTTCATTTAGCTGTAGACATCCCCCGGTATATTTTGGACAAGGGCAATCATATTCTGCTTTTTATGTATGATTATAAGCGCAATGTTCTAGAGCTCAGAGCGTCGGCCGTACATACGGATGTTAAAGAATCCGTTAAACAAAAGACCGGAACCCCGTTTGATATTTGGGTTGCGAAAAACAAACAGGCTCTGATCATACAGGATGTGGAAAAAGATTTTCGATTCGGCAGCGTGTCCGAAGACGTGAAAGATCTTCACCTAAAATCGCTCATGTGTGTTCCGCTCCTTCATAAATCAAATCTTTTAGGCGTCCTTCATATTGACTCTACCGAAAAAAATACATTTACGCCGGATGATTTGCGCCTTTTTGACATCATTGCCAATATCACCGCTCTTGTTATTCAAAACATGCTTTTATTTAATAAAACAAAGGAATTAGCAACCAGAGATTCTCTCACAAATCTTTTTGTCCATCGGCATTTTCATGAACGTCTCGAAGCCGAATGGCGCCGGGCCAAAATCACAGAAACCCCGCTGGCCATCATGATTATCGATATTGACCACTTTAAGAAATACAATGACACCTATGGACATCTTACGGGGGACCGTGTTCTAAAAGATATTGCTCAAAAGAGCCTGCGCGCGTTACCGAAAGGATGTGTTTTGGGCCGCTATGGCGGTGACGAGTTTGCCGCGATATTACCGCGAACCACGGCCGAAGAGGCCGAGAAGATCGCACAAAAGCTTCGACAATCCGTTGAAAAAACCCCTATTGATATTCGACGCATGCAATCGTTTCTCACTGTAAGTATCGGTATTGCCGTTTTCCCGGAGGCGACCAGGGATAAAATCGAGCTTTTGGGATGTGCCGATAAGGCGCTTTATCAAGCGAAAAAACAAGGACGGAATCAGGTATGTTTATATATGTGACAGTGGGCGTAAAAGTATTTTTGGGTTTTTTGATTCTGCTGCTGGGTGTTCATATCTTATCAAAATTTAGAGCGGGCACAATAGAAACCCGGCGATATCTCGAAGAGCATGTTAAAAATCTAAAAAGCACGAAAAAGCGTGTTCAACAAGATATCATTCGAATCAAAAGAGAAAATGACGGACTTTCGGAACGCGTGGAGAAGATCGTAAAGCTTTTTGAAACATCAAAAAGCATAGGTGCAACGCTTTCGTTTGAAAATATCTACAAGATTATCGGAAGCACATTAGGGGGAATTTGCGATTTTTCCAGAGCGGAACTGGTCATTTATAAATCCAAAGATGAAGAAGAAAGAGGCTTCTCCCTGGTACGATTTTCGCCCGAAGGGGTGCCGGAGGGCGAGAATATTGATCATCCAACGGAAGACATTTTTTTACTGAAGAATATCCTTCTTGAAAGGCATGAGCGATCCATTCTCTTTGTAGGGGACGTCAAGCGATCCTTGCTTGCCAAGCAAATTCATCTTGAGAGTCCATATCAATCTTTCGCGGTGGTCCCTCTTTATACGGCCGATGAGCCTATCGGACATTTGGCTTTGTTTGACGTGAAAGAAAAATCCGCAATAACGGATTTATTCGCGGCCTCAACGGACAGCGCCTCAAAAGACTCTTTTAACATCCAGTCGCTTACAATTTTGGCACCTCAATTCGCGCTGGGGATCAAAAAGGCCGCCCTTTATAAACAGGTCCAAGAACTTTCCATTACGGACGGATTGACGAAATTGTTTCTCAGGCGCTTCATTATGGAGCGTTTAGAAGAAGAGTTGAATCGATCGACCCGATTTGACCTAAAGCTGTGCCTTATTATGGCCGATATCGATCATTTTAAGAAAATCAATGACACGCATGGACATCTGGTTGGGGATGTTATTTTGGAGAGAGTTGCGGCCATTCTGAAGGAGAATGTCAGAGAAATTGATCTTGTCGGGAAATTCGGAGGAGAAGAATTTATCATTGTTCTTCCTGAAACAGAAATGCCGGAAGCCAAACAAATCACACAAAGGTTATGTGACCTTGTGAATGAAAAATCGATTCATGCTTATGATGAAGAGATCCGTGTTACTCTTAGCTTGGGTATCTCCGCATTTCCCGGGCAGGCTCGCGGCATGCAGGATTTGATCCAGCGGGCGGATGAAGCTTTATATAAGGCGAAAGAATTGGGGCGGAATCGTGTTGAAATTTGGTCGAAAAGCTAACCCATCACCACAGAGACGGTGTGACGTTTTTTTGAGCTTTTCTTCGGCAAAAGATTTCCTTGAATGGACTTGCCGTCGATATGAACGGATTTTATTCCTTGTGAAACATGCTTTGGATTGCTCACTTCAATATCATATCGAATGCCCCGAAAGGTACGTGTAAGCGAAAAACCCTTCCATGCGGAAGGTATGCACGGATCCACAAGAAGGCCGTCATATTCCGGTCGGATCCCTAAAATCCAGTCTGTCGCGATCCGGAACATCCATGCTCCGGATCCTGTATACCAGGTCCATCCTCCGCGGCCAAAATTCGGTGAATCGGGCCCATCGACATTTCCCGAAGTTACATAAGGTTCGGCTTTATAAAGATCCGGATTCATGGCGCGATCAATCGGACACATACTTTTGTAAATATCCCAGGCCTTATTTCCGTGACCCAGCATACATTCGGCTATCACGGCCCAGGTTCCTGCGTGCGTGTAGAGCCCCCCGTTTTCCCGTACGCCCGGCGCGTACCTGGAAAGGTATCCGATAGATTCGTCCGATTTTGAAAACGCGGGATAAAACAAGATAGGTCCGTACTCGCGCATAAGATATTTCTCGGCTGACTTCATTGCAGTAAGGCCCCGGTCCTTGACGGCAGTTTTGTTGATGACGGCCCAGGTTTGCGCATTGAGAAAGATCTTGCCTTCTTTTGATTTTTTCGAGCCCATCACTTTTTTATTATCGAATGTGCCTCGTATATACCAGGAGCCGTCCCACGCATACTTGTTGATGGCCGTTTTTAATTTTTCCGCACACCGGATGTATTTTTTGGATAGCGCTGTTCTGTTCACTCGGCTCGAAATGTCCGCAAAAGATGTCAGAATACCGTAAAGAAAATGCCCAAGCCAAATACTTTCTCCTTTTCCAGCCGATCCCATCGCGCTCAATCCATCGTTCCAATCCCCTTCAAGGATAAGAGGAAGGCCGCGAGGACTCATTCGCTTGAGGGTGAAATCAATAGCTTTTTGACAGTGCGCAAACAAGGTGTCTTTCTTTTTGTCATCAATATAAGCGACACTGTCCTTAAGAATATCCCAGTCCCCCGTTTCCTTGATATAAAAATCAACGAGGTACGGCAGCCATAACAAATCATCCGAATGCCGGCTTGGCGATCCGACTTCGGACAGAGGGTGCCACCAATGGTACACAAGACCGCTTTTAAATTGGTGCTCCGCGTGAAGGAGAATTTGTTTGCGGGTCAGGCTAGGATCAATAGGAAGAAAAATCTGGCTATCTTGGAGCTGGTCACGAAAACCGAAGGCTCCCCCGGACTGATAATACGCTGTCCGTCCGAAAATACGTCCGCTGATCGCTTGGTATTTATACCACACGTTGGTCAAAAGATTCATGGCGGGATCCGGCGTATCGATGTGTATTGTTGAAAGATAGGGATCCCAAAACTTTTTGACGTTTTCGAGTTCGGTGAAAGCTGATTGAGGATCACGATATTTTTTTGAGAGGCTTTCGGCTTGTTTTTTCGTTGAGGTTAATCCCAGAGTGAACACGACTGTGTTTTCGGAGAGACCGTCGATAACAGCGTGGACGTGAAGACTGGCGATAGAATCATTCCATTTCCCCATTTGTCCGTTGAGGGATTCTTGCCTTAGCGCTTGGGGGTTTTGCAGGCCCTGATAAAGTCCCAAGAAGGATTCCTTGTCACACGTAAAAGATTCGACGGGTTGTGAAGAACAATGAAATCCCACGTAAGGCCAGTCCATGTTCCAATGCTGCCCTTTTTTATTGGGGATCGTCCAGAGGCGTTTTTGAGCGGTAATCATATCACGATCGGGATGAAAATCCGTTTCGATAAATATTTTATGAAATTCCCGGTGAGAGTCAGGCGCTTCCCCCAAGCACCATTCGAGATACGTAAAGATGCTTAAATGTCTTTTTTGTTGAGATAAATTTTTAATTCTTAGCAACCAGATTTCCGCGGAATCCTTCGGCGGGACAAAAATGGTTAGTTCGGTTTGTATCTTTTGATTTTGGCTGATAATGCGCGTATAACCGATACCGTGACAGCATTCATAAAAATCAGGCTTAACTGAGACCGGTTTATATCCTGCCGACCAAAACTGTCCTGAGTCATTATCACGAATGTAGATATATTTCCCCCAGTCATCCCGAACAAGATCTTGTTCCCAGCGCGTGAGCCTGTTAAGACTCGCGTGAGTTTTCCAGCTGTATCCGCTGCCAAGCTGGGAGACAACGACTCCGTAATCTTTGTTTGACAAGACATTGACCCATGGACGAGGGGTGATAGGGTTCGTGATAATATATTCTTTGCCGTCCGTTGAAAAATGGCCGTATTTATTTTTAAATAAACCGTGTTTCATCTAGCGTCCTTTCAACATTACCTTAAGTCTCCCCATGTCTGGAACCCAAAATATCTCGTGCCTGGATTTCGAGAAGCGCACAGCTTATCGGAAGACCAGGCCTATCAAGGGGATTTAACCAATACTTTTGCAGGATTCTCTTTTGATTAATTGCGTTGGAAGCAGGATTTTCGTCTCTTCTGTTTTATCGGGTTTTTGAATGATGTCCAGGATTAATTCTGCCGCCATTTTTCCCATATCAAAAAGAGGTTGTTGAAGTGTTGTTAAGGGAATCCGGGCTTTGGCCGCGAGAGGTTCATCATCAAAGCCGATCATGGAAATATCATCGGGCACTTTAAGCCCTCTTTCAAAAATAACATCCATGGCTTCTTGAGCCATCTCGTCACTGGCCACAAAAACAGCTGTGGGATGTTGGGGGAGATTTAAGAGCGCTTCCATGGATTTTCGCGCGTCATCCGGATGAAAACTATTCCCCACGATATAATCATCCCGCACATCAAATCCGTGATCAATCAAAGATTTTTTATATCCTTCGAGGCGGCCGATGCCGGCTTGAGTTGATAAATTTCCCGTGATTGCGGCAATGCGGCGGTGGCCTATCTCAATCAAATAATTGACGGCATTAATGGCCGCGGAGCGGTTGTCGATACCGATACAATGAACGGAGAGATTTTCAAGATAGTGATTAATAACGACGAAGGATAAATTTTCCTCTTTGAGGTTTTTTACTTTTGATTCGTCCCCATCTAAATCGATCAGAAGGACGCCTTGAACAAACGAGGGATTAAAAACCAAACGGTTTGAAAGTTCCATACTGGTAAAGTGACCGGAGAGATGAAAAAGGGTATCGAGCTCCTCTTTCATGCTAACGCTATTAATCCCCCGCATGATTTCACTGAAATAATAAGACCCAAAAATCCCTTCGAAGTAGGGGGAGACGATACCGAGGATTTTCCCGACTTGTTTGGACGCAAGGAGCCTGGCGCTGATATCCGGTTTATAACGAAGCTTTTCAATGACTTGGAGGACATTTTCTTGGGTTTTTTTTGAAACGACGCCTGAGCGATTGACAACCCGTGAAACCGTGGTGATGGAGACCCCGGCTTCTTTGGCCACATCCATTATACTCACTTTTTTTGTGCCTAGCTGCTTCACCATTTAAAAAGGGCCTTATGAAAATTTTTTCACTACGCAAACATCAAATAAAATAGGGCTTATGTTACTTGAGGAAGATCATTTTGTCAATGCATCGTGTGGATACCTTGACGGGAGAATATCTGCTCTTGAAAATAAAGGAAATATGAGAATTCAAAAACCCTTTTTTTAGCAGTTATTAAGTACTAGGTGGAGTAAATATTAAAAATATATCGAATAGTTAATATGAAAATGAGTAATTTTATATTATTTTGATCAAATAGTCGTAGGATATACAGAGAAGAATATGCATAAATCATTTATATAAATGATATTATACTGATTTTGAATCTTGAGGCGCGGTAAGCCCACAGATGATACCGCAAAAGAGACTAAAAATGGTAAGCGGAGCCGGCCAATAAATTACCTCGTAGGACGTCATACTGAGGAAAAACCCTAGGAGAACCAATAAGGCGATAAAGAGATGTAAGGAATACGTTTGCATATACGTGCGGCATCCGAGGATGAGGATACGGCCCATTGCGAGAAAAAAACCGATAAATCCTATCATGCCTGTTTCGGCTAAAATTGTGAGGTACATATTGTCCAGGATGCGATGCTCATGAGAGATAGACACGAGTTCGCTTTTTAAAGGATAATATTGTTCAAATAAAATGCGGACATGCTCAAATCCAATGCCGAAAAAGGGATGTTCCCGCAAGATATTGAAAGCGGTTTGAAAACGCGCAAGCCTATAATGTTCAAAAGCTCCGCCGGCCGCAAAAAAAACGCCATCGAAAGATATTTTAAAGAATCGTCCCGGAAAATATTGATGCCCGGCGCCGGCAAGAACGCCTAGGACAAGAGTGGATATCAAAAAAGGCCAAAAAGATCTCTGGATGATGCTGTATACACCAACCAGTATTAAAAGTATCAATAGGGGATGCCTTGCAGTGATCGCAATGAGATCAACCATGCATACGAAAACCATAAGATACCCAAAACATCTTTGCGCTTTTGTATTGCTTTTAAGCAACAAAATGAGGATTGGGAAACAGAGGGCCATTTTTGTTCCGATGACGGCAAAATGAAAAGAAAAGAGGTAATGAAAAAGATAATAAAAATATCCGGAAGCATCCTTAAGGACGCGGGGAGAAAGAGGATAGACATGTATATTGATTATGAATGCAAAAATGCATAGTATGGTAAATGTAATCAGTAATGAAAGATACGCGGAGGTTATTATCGTTTTGTTTTGGACGGAAAGAAGACCTAAAATATAAAAAGTGAAAAAAACAACCATAGTACGAACGTAATATGATAAAGCTATTTCCGGCTGCTCGGCTAGAAAAGCGCTGATCAGCCAAGGCAAGGCCCAGCATAGCAAGAGCCACACTATGTTTCGAAAATCTAAGGGGGCCTGTCCGGATCGCTTTGTTAAAAAAAAGAGCCCGAAAGACGACAGAACAAAAAAGGATATAATTAGTTTCCCATTTTCATATTGGACGCTTGGCGGCAAGAAGAAAACACAAATAAATAAAGGCAAAAAAATCAGAGAGGAGAAAAGAGTTTTTCCAAAGACAAAAAGACTTTGGCCCGGACGATCAACATCATGGATAGGACTTCGTTTGTTTAGCATAATCTATATTGATGAAAGATTAGTGTGACAGATAAGCTTCCCTGGTACTAGTGTCAGTAGAAAGGCATTTGGAAATTTATCAATCAAATCCTTGCGTCATGAATAGCTATATTCAAAAACAAAAGCGGATTAAATGCGCTTAAAGAATTTACCAAAAGTTAAATGTGATAGTATAATGGCAAAGTAATTCTCAATAAATTCTTATTAGCGGATTTATGCTAGACGGTGATGGAAAAAAAACTCATTATTAATGCGGATGACTTTGGACTTAGTCAATCGATCAATGAAGGGATTCTTGTCGGCATTCAAAAAAAGATCATTAGATCCGTCTCGCTTTTTGCTAACGCTCCAAAGACCCATGATGCTGTTGAAATAGTAAAAGCATGTCCGGATGTTGATATAGGGGTTCATTTAACGCTTACACAAACACGAGCGACTTCGTCTCCTGAGAAGATCCCGTCTCTCATAACGAAGGAGGGCGCCTTTGTCCCGAACATTCAGGCTTTAGCAAAGAAGATGTTTTTTGACCAATTGGACTTTCAAGAAATTTATAAAGAGTTTGAAAGGCAAATTGTCAAAATCTCAGGATCAGGTATAAATGTTTCACATTTAGACACTAACCAACATGTCCATTTACATCCGAAAATTTTCTATATTGTTCTATCATTGGCTAAGAAATATAACATAAAATATGTTCGCATCCCATGCGAGACTCCTCGCTCCTTGAAAGATTATTTGGGAACAAATAATTTCATAAAAAGCATAATAAGCATTAACAAGTGGTTTTATATTCGTTTATTAAGGAAAAATAAATTGCAATCAGCGAATCGTTTTTTGGGACTGTATTGTGCCGGACGGTTGAATTTATCATGTCTTCTAGACATTCTCAGTTACGTTAAGGAAGGGGTCACAGAGCTCTGCTGTCATCCTGGGTGGGATGACAACGAAGTGGCCAGTGGGTATGGGGGGAGCTTTCAGGGATATGGGTGGGCGCAAGAGTTAACTGCATTATTATCTGATGATTTTCAAAGCGCATTGAAAGAACGTATGATTGAGTTAACTAATTTTACCGATATGAAATGAACGAACTTGTAACTTAATCTTATTGAAATACTTATGTCAAAAATAGACTTTCTTCGATGAATTATTGGCAGATCCATGAGGATTTATGGTATATAATACTTGTACTTAGGGGGTGGAGACAGCATCACGTAAATTTATATAGGACAGACTACTAGGAGAAGTATGATATCCCGCCTGAATATAAAGAGAGTTCGCCAGAACTTGGGTTTATCACAAGAAGGTTTTGCCAATGCGCTTCTCATTCGACCCGTTCTGGTTCGGCAGTGGGAGGCAGGACGAGAAACCGCATCACCACACTTTATAAACTTAATCGAACAGCATTTTCAAAAATCTATTCAGGATTTGATCAACAATAGCCCTGCACCCACAAATGATGGTAACGTAGCCCAGCTAGCAGCTATAGATGAAAAAAGCATCGTTAAAAATCCCTCTCAATTACCAAAACCCTGGGCCAAAAAGGTTCTTTTAATATTCCCTCAACCATCCAACAAAAATAATTATATCAATACATTGCCGCCCTTGGGCATTTTAACCATTGCAGGGTATCTTCGTCGCCAGGGAATCGATGTAGATGTTATTGATGGACAAATCATGCAGGATCATTCATGGCTCCAACAACTGGATAGTTATGATGTCATCGGATTTAGTATTAATACCGCCAATGTTGAAACTGCCATGAAGCATTTGGATATAATTAAAAGTAATGGATGTCGTGCCCTGATTGCTTTTGGTGGACCACATGCACTGGCAGCCCCGGAAGTGTTTATACAGCATCCTCATATTGATGCTGTATTTGTTGGGGAAGGAGAACGTTCGTTTTATGAATTTTTGACATCGACAGATCCAAAATCAGTTTTAGGGCTGTATATTAAAGATTCTCAAAATCCCTTGGGCTATCA
>JADFSZ010000022.1 GCA_022560555.1 PVC group bacterium | reverse complement strand
ATTTCATAATCATTGTTTATCTTTTTTTCTGCTTCTTAAAAAAGAGCCCTGCTTTCTTAATATCTAAAAACACTTGCCTTTTCAGGGAATCTGCATCGTTAAACTTTTGAGTGTCTCTTAACTTTTTAATAATTTCAACAAAAAGGGTTTTTCCGTAAACGGTTGACCTGAAATTTAAAATATGAATTTCGATTTTGATTTCATCCTTTTCTTTTCGAATAAATAATGTTTTCCCTTCCAAGAACTTCGCCCGGGGCCCGATATTCAGCAATCCATTATAGACCTTTTTATTAAATTTCACCCGAACAAGATAAACGCCCGGCGGCGGAACAACTTGATTAAACACTTTGAGATTTGCCGTCGGAAAACCAAAGGTTTTTCCTTTGCCGTCCCCGGATATGACTTTTCCCATCATGCTCACGGGATGTCCTAACAAACTTTTGGCTAGAGACAGATCCCCCTGTTTTACGGCTTCCCTGATTCTTGAGCTTGATACGAGATGTTTATGGGACTTAACCGGGCTCACAACCCATGTGCAATATCCGAACTGTCGGCCGAGTTCACCCAGCACCTTCACATCCCCTTGCCTTTCATGTCCAAACCGGAAATTGAATCCGACCACAACATCCGTTGCCTTCAAATCCCTATGTAATATTTGTCTGACAAAATCACGAGGTGTTTTTCTTGAAAAAGCCTTCGTAAATCGAATCACATAACAGTAATCAGGCTTCAATTTCCGTATCAAACAAAGTTTGTGCTCCAGGTTTGTCAATAAAGACTTTGAACGAGTCGGGCGCAACACCTCTTGGGGATGCCTGTCAAATGTCACAACAACGCTTTTTTTATGATTCCTTTTAGCTAAGCGGATTGCTTTCTCTATAATTTTCTGATGCCCTAAGTGCACTCCGTCAAAAAACCCGATGGCCGCAACTGATTTTAGGTGTTTCGGGCACTTCTTTGGATGAGGTATCACATTCATAAACATTCGGATGGATTCCACGTCTTTTTCTGAATAAGATGTTTTTTGATTCCCTCAAGTCCTTGTGAAAGAAGTTCCATCAGACTTACGGCCTCATTCAATGTAAAACACCCAATCCTTTCTCTGACGAGAGACTCCATACACCCGACAGTTTTCACCATCCGCCCAAGATCACGGCAAATAGTCCTCACATACGTACCTCGTGAACACTCTATGAGCAATTCAACCCGCGGCAGATTCGTGTAAAGGAGACGGAAATTATATATGGTAATCTTTCGTTTTTGGCGGGGGATAATTTTCCCTTTACGGGCTAACTGATATAATCTTTCCCCTTTATGGCGCAGCGCGGAATACATAGGCGGAGTCTGATCGATCGTTCCCTCAAAGTGCTTCATCGCGCTTATTAATTGATTTTCACAAACATGATCATAGGGTTTTTCAACTTCTACTTTTCCTAAAATATCATCCGTATCCGTTTCTTGACCTAAACGCATGACAAATCGATAGGTTTTCGGTAACGCAAGTAACGATTCCATCCATTTCGTCCCTTGACCAATCAGGATGGGAAGCATGCCTCGAGCCATAGGATCCAGTGTCCCCCCATGACCGATTTTGAGTGGGGCCACAAGCGGTTTAATTTTTCTCACAACGTCAAACGATGTTAATCCCGGGGGCTTGTCGACAAATACAACGCCATGAATGTTAGTGTCGCAAAGTATCGTTTTCATATACGGCCTTAAGAGTGTTATCTAAGTTTTATTTGAGAAAGTAATTTCTGCTTCACGTGTGAAAGAGACCCTTTAATGGTGCATCCCGCGGCTAAGCGATGGCCGCCCCCGCCAAATATCTGCGCCAATCTACAAACGTTAAATGTTTTTCTCGATCTGAGACTCATCTTTATTTCTTTAGGTTTTCTTTCCCAAAAAAGGACCATAACCTGAACCCCGCGCAAGCACTTCAAACTTGCAAAAAAATCATTCGTATCCGTATTCGCGGCGTCATATTTTTTATTCCATGGGTACTTGATTTCTATGCTTGCAACCCTCCCCTTATTGTGAAGGACTAATGTGTTTCTCACTTGGCTTTCCAATTGAAAATATTTTAATTCGCGCTCACCGCATATCGCCCGATACATTTCATCCGGCAAGACACCTATGGCTACAAGCTTTGAAATAATTTCAAAAGTTTCTTTTCTGGTATTTTCCTGGGAAAAGAATCCGGTATCCGTCGCAATCGCCGCATAGAGAGCCCGGGCGGTTTCGCGACTCAATTTTATCCGCCCTTGGGAGAACACGCCAAAAACAAGTTCCCCTGTTGCAGCCGCTTTGGCGTTAACATAGTTCACATCACCAAAATGCTCATGGCTAAGGTGATGATCTATCTTGATAATTTTCTTTGCGATTATATTGTTGCGAATATGTCCAATCCGATCCATCTCAGGGGAATCCAAAACAATCAGGAGGTCAGTATTTATTTTCAAGGAAGAGCCCCAAGAGAGAAACTTGATAGAATTGAAACCCGAAAGAAAATTATATCGAGGGCTAGGTTTATCGGAGCCTATAATGACGGCTTTTTTCTTAAAAGAACGGACCAAATCCTTCATAGCTAAAGCACTGCCAAGCGCATCGCCGTCCGGATTCACATGATAGGTGATCGTGACGTCCCGGCTTTGACGTATCAATTCAAGAATCTTCTTTGTGGGACTCATCGTCAACATCCTTGTGATCTTTGGCTAATCCGGCCTCAGCCATAAGACGGTCAAACTCATCAGCCCGGTCCAACGTATCATCAATAATAAAATGAAATTCCGGGACATATCTCAATTGGATGATGTTTCCGACTCGGCTCCTCAAATACCCTTTCGCGCTGTTCAAGCCCAAAAGCGTTTTCTTTTTCTGCTCAGGGGATCCCATAACACTGATATAAATTTTCACGTTCCGAAGGTCATTCGGGCAATTCACATTCACAACCGTTACGAATCCCAAACGAGGGTCCCGGGCTTCCTCGGTAAGAAGCCGCCCCAACTCCTTTTGGATTATGTGCCCCACACGCTCAGACCGACGTGACATATGACCTTCCTATGATTTTGGCTCCAGTTTCACGACTTCCATGACAAAAGCCTCAATAATATCTTCTTCACGCAGATCGTTGTAATTCTCAACGGATAATCCGCATTCGAAATTCTGCTGTACTTCACGAACATCATCCTTAAACCTTTTCAGGGAAGATAGCGTTCCCGAATATATTTCAACGTCGTCCCGAATGAGCCGGATCTTCGCGTTTCTTGAAATTTTGCCCTTTTGCACAAGGCATCCGGCAATGGTGCCGATCCGGGAAACTTTGAATACCTGCTTGATCACACATCTTCCGATCACTTGCTCCTCATACTTCGGATCAAGCATTCCCTGAACAGCGCGCTCGAGATCTTCGACTAATTCGTAAATAATTTTATAGCACCTTATTTGCACTTTTTCCTTTTGCGCCAAAGCATCAACCCCTGTCAAAGGACGGACATGAAAACCGATTACAATCGCTTTTGACGCAGAGGCAAGCATAATATCAGATTCATTTATTCCGCCAATCCCGTCATGAATCACATTCACTTTTATTTCTTCTGTTTCCAGCTTCTGGATGCATTCAACAATAACGCCCAAAGATCCCTGGACATCGGCCTTAACAATAATGGTAAGTTCTTTCATCTTTCCTTGAGTTATATGATCATACAGATTTTCTAAAGTCACTTGATTCGCGCCCTTCAAATGCGCTTTTTGTTTACTTTCATGCTGAAGTCTCTGACAAAAGTCACGGGCTGTTTTTTCATTTTTGACAACAGTGAATCGATCCCCGGCCATAGGAACATTCGCAAGACCGGCAATTTCCATGGGCGTTGCGGGACCGGCTATTTTTACATGTTTGCCCCGATCATTGATGAGAGCTCGCACTCTGCCCCATGTCATACCGCACACAACCATATCGCCCGTCCTTAGGGTTCCATCCTGAACAAGAACCGTTGCCACCGCGCCCCGTCCTTGAGACAAGTGAGCCTCAATAACAATCCCACGGGCGGGTTTATCCGGATTGGCTTTTAATTCTAAAAGATCCGTCTCCAACAAAAGAAGTTCTAAAAGCTCCTCGATGCCCTCACCCGTTACAGCCGACACCGGGACACAAACCGTTTTACCGCCCCAGTCATCCGGTGTTAACTCCAAATCCACGAGATCCTTTTTGACAACATCCACATTAGCCCCCGCTTTGTCAATTTTGTTAATCGCAACAACAATCGGGACACGGGCAGCGCGCGCATGATCAACGGCTTCTTTCGTCTGAGGCATCACGCTATCATCGGCGGCGACAACAAGAACAATAACGTCTGTCGCGTTGGCTCCCCGGGCGCGCATAGCCGTAAACGCTTTATGGCCGGGTGTATCAAGAAAAACAACACGGCCTTTTTCCAAAAAGACTTCATAAGCTCCGATATGCTGCGTAATCCCTCCGTGTTCCTGGTCCGCCACGTTTGTTTTTCGTATTTGATCTAATAACGATGTTTTTCCATGATCGACATGTCCCATAAGGGTCACAACCGGAGACCGCGGCTTTAGTTTTTTTGGATCGTCATGTTCTTTATCCTCAAAAAGAACCTCATCTTTTTCCGGTGCTGTCTCTTCGATTTTTAACTCAAATCCAAAAACCTTAGCCACCTTAGCGGCGATTTCCTCGGGTAAAGCTTGATTTATGGCAGCAAATATTTTTAGTTTCATAAGCTCCCGGATCAGGTCATTAACCTTAATTCCCAGCGCTTCGGCAAGCGTTCTGACAACCACAGGCGATTTTATAGTGATTTCTTGCCCAACATTTTCGGATGTCCCGGTTTCATCTTTTCCCTCTTTGTCTTTACCTTCTTCGCTTGTTTCACTTTTTTCTTTTGAAACAATTTCTTCCTTTAAAGTAACGGCCGGCTCGGGCTCAACTTTGCTTTCTAATTCTGCTTTAACGAGGTCGGCAACATCGTCTTCAAGCATACTCATATGTCCTTTTACGGGAAACTCCATCTCTTGAAGCTTTTGAATGAGTTCCTTGCTCGAGAGGCTAAGGTCCTTCGCTAAGGTATACACACGGATCCCCATAATCACTCACCCCCCGTATATTCTCTGGACGAAGCAATAATCTTTTCGGCCATTTTCCCTCCGATTCCGGGAATTTCGGACAAATCACTCACTTCGCTTTGAGCAATTTGTTCAATAGATGTAAATCCGGCCGTCACAATGGCCTCGGCGACTTTAGGGCCGACACCGGGGAGGCTTTGGATCTTAGCCTGGATTTCTTTAATTTTCTTGGACATAATGTCCTCAGCAATTTCCGCTTTTGTCAGAGGCAAAAATGCCTTCTCTCCTCCCATATCTTCCCAGCATTTTACATCAATTTTCCATCCGGTTAATTTCGCTGCCAATTTAGTGTTTTGGCCATGCCGTCCAATGGCAAGAGACAGTTGGTCTTTGTTTACAATGATGTCACATGTTTTATTCTCCCGGTCCAATTTAACATCCCGGATTTCGGCAGGGGATAACGCGTTTTTCACATACGTCACAGGGTCATCATTGTAACGAACAATATCAATCTTTTCCCCGCGCAGTTCACCAACAATATTTTTCACACGAATACCCTTCATTCCGACACAGGCTCCGACGGCATCGATCCTTTCGGAAGCGGAGGACACAGCAATTTTTGTTCTCTCCCCGGCATCACGAGCGATCGATTCAATCGAGACAATCCCTTCGGAAATCTCAGGGACCTCTAATTCAAACAGCTTTTTGATAAAAATCGGGCTTCTTCTGGAAACAATGATTTCAGGTCCATGATTGGTTTTTCGAGCCTCGGTCACAATCACACGAACCCGTTCACCTTGCCGATAATCATCGCGGGGCACTTGCTCTTTTTTGGGCAAAATAGTTTCCGCTTTCCCGATATTAATTATAATGTTGCCTCTGTCATATCTTTGAATGATCCCGCTCATTAATTCATTTGTTCGTTGGGAAAATTCTTCAAATATAACTTCCCGCTCAGCTTCACGAATTTTCTGAATGATCACTTGCTTCGCCGTCTGGGCCGCGATCCGGCCAAAATTGGCCGGCGTAACTTCTTTGTCATCCAGAAACACACGCATTTCCCCCGTCTCTCTATCAATCTTGACAACGACGTCTCCCTTTAAGAGAGCGCTTTTCTTAGATGCCGTTAAGATAGCTCCTTCGATCATCGTGATCAGCTTTTCACGATCAATTCCTTTTTCACGCTCAAGATGACCGATAATGTTCAGCAAATCCTTATTCATATTTTACTCCTTGCCTTTTCTCGATTTCACATTTTGATTCACTTCAAGCATTGTTTGGGTTCAACTGAGCCTCTAGAATGTGTTCAATGGACCATTCTACCGTTTCGGCCGTGTCCTTTAAGGTCATACGAACGCACTTCCCGTTAAAACTTTCTAAAACACCCGTATATCTTCGTTTTTTGCCATCCACTTTTGTGACAATTCTAATTTGCTTGCCGATCGATTGCTCATAATGCCTTGCCTTAAGAAGCGGCCGATACATACCCGGGCTTGTGACTTCAAGGGCATATTCTCCATTGATTTCAGCCTCATATTCATCTAAAAACTCTGCAATTTTCCGGGAAAGAGCAGCACACTCATCAAGTGTGATGTGAGATTCGCACCGATCGGCTGTGATTCCGAGAAACATATTTGAACACTTGATTTCAAAAATTTCTAAACCCAATGCGGCCGCCATTTTCTCAATATCTTTGCTTGTCCGACTGATCACCTTCATTAAACTCATAAAGCCCCCTGCACTTGCGGCACATCTAAAAAGCCTAGATCCCGATATGCGTGTCCTATCAAATCCCGTGATCTTTCAACAATCTGATCCAAAGGGACGTCTTGTTTTTGATGGCCTCTACGGATTTCGAGTTCACCCAAGCCTTTCGCCATGGATTTTTTTCCCAGAATGATCATATAAGGGATCCCTATGAGTTCAGCATCCTTAAACTTCACTCCCGCGCGCTCATCCCGATCATCCCAAAGAACCTGAAGGCCTTGTTCCTGAAGGGATGTGTAAATACGCTCGGCTTCTTTCAACATATTTTTGTCATCAGAATCAAGGGGCATCAACAGTATTTCAAAAGGAGCGACACTAACGGGCCACACAATTCCTTGTTCATCATGATTCACTTCGATGATCGCCGCCATTGTTCTACTCACACCAATCCCAAAACAGCCCATGATGGCCAATTGACTCTGACCCGCTTGATCCAAAAATGTGGCACCCAAGGCTTTACTGTATTTTGTCCCGAGGTTAAAAACATGGCCAACCTCGATGCCTTTTTTGATCTGTAAAGGCTTTCGGCATTTCGGACAAGGATCCCCTTGGAGCACCTGGTGCAAATGCGCTTGTTCAAAAGACGGTACATCACGCTTGAGATTTAACCCTTTGACATGATAATCTTTTTTGTTTGCCCCTGTGATTCCGGATACCACGCCCAGAACACTCATGTCCGCAATCACTCTCACGCCCATAATCCCCTGCGGTCCGACAAAACCAACCGGAGCATGAAACACTTCTTCAATCTCTTTTTCATCCGCGAGACGCAGATCTGACGCGTGAAGATATTGAATCAATTTCATTTCGACAATATTTCGATCTCCTCGCACAAGAACAAGGACTTTCTTGTCTGTGTCGTGAACATAAAGCAGGGTCTTCACAAGACAAGAAGGTTGAACCTTTAAGAATGCGCTTACATCACTCACGGATGTGCAATTCGGTGTATGCACTTCTTCGAGAGCTCCTTCATCCCCTGTTTGATCAAACAAGCCATGGCTTTCGGCTTTTTCGCTATTGGCTGCATAATCACAGTGTTCGCAACAGACCATTTCTTCCTCACCCGTGTCAGAAGGCACCATAAATTCGGCGGAGGATTCACCGCCCATAATGCCCGTGTCGGCTTCAACCGCCAGCGCGGAACATCCGCATTTCTGAAATATCTGTTGATAGGCATCAACCATATCCTGATAACTTTTCTTCGCACCTTCGGCATCTTTATCAAAACTGTAAGCGTCTTTCATGATAAATTCACGAGAACGCATCACACCGAAACGCGGCCGTATCTCATCACGGAATTTTGTTTGAATCTGATAAAAATTTAAGGGCAATTGCCGATAAGAATTAATCTCTCTGGCAATGAGATCCGTGATCACTTCTTCATGTGTGGGCCCTAAGACAAAATCCCGGTCTTGGCGATTTTTAAGACGCATCATCTCCGGACCCATCGTATGCCATCGCCCGCTCGTCTCCCAAAGCTCACGCGGCTGTAAAGTCGGCATAAGTATTTCCAGAGCACCTTTCTTATTCATTTCTTTTCGAATAATGTTTTCAATTTTTGAAAGAACACGCAAGCCCATCGGCAAATAGGTATAAAACCCCGATACCAATTTACGAATGAGACCGGCCCGGTACATGAGTTTATGGCTTATAACATCCGCGTCAGCCGGAACCTCCTTGATCGTCGGAATAAAAAATTGACTCCACCTCATGGCTCCTTGTCCTCTAGCTGTTCTGTTGTGTTCTCCGCGGCCGGTTTAATAAACACACGCTCTATATCGTTGTAAAACACGAGAACCATAAGTAGCATCAAAATCGCAAATCCGACTTTCTGAGCGTTTTCTTGAATTTTCGCGCTCACGGGTCTTTTCCTGATGGCTTCAATCAAAACAAAAAACATATGACCGCCATCTAAAATAGGGATCGGTAAAAAATTCAAAACAGCTAGGTTGATCGAGAGTGCGGCAACGAGATTAAAAAAGTAAATCATACCCATCCGCGCGCTGTCACCGGCCATTTTCGAGATCAAAATCGGACCTCCTAATCCTTTAGGTGACATCTGGCCCGTAACCAGCTTCCAAATGACTTGATACATGGTTTTGATCAAAAAACCCGTATGGTACAAAGCTTCTCTCACAGCTTCGACGGGACCCAGTTCTTCTGTAATGATCCCGGGAGAAGCAACCCCGAGTTTACCCACATGTTCGTCTTCACCAAAAATATTCTTTATAACTTCATCTTGAGGAACAATCGTCGCATGAAAAACATTTCCATCCCGTTCAACTGTCACATCTAACGCTTCACCGGGGTGTGCGTGCACGATGGCAACCATTTCATCCCAAAGAGTAATATTTTCGCCATTAATAGCAATGATCTTGTCTTTGGCAACTAAGCCCGCCTGATGAGCGGGATAATCCGGTAAAACCTCGTCAAATTGTGTCGTGTAAATTGTTTTTCCGACAGCCAAAAACATCACACAGTAAATCACAATGGCCAGAACCACATTCATGAGAACTCCGCCCGATAGAATCCAGGCTTTTTGGCGGGGACTTTTCCCATAATATTCCCACTCCTTGGGCCTTTCATTATCCTTGGGCTCTTCTCCGGCCATTTTGACGTAACCGCCGAGAGGAATCCATGAAATCATGTACTCTGTATGATTACGGGAAAACGACCATATCTTTTTTCCAAAACCTAACGAAAATTTCTCAACACGAACACCGACCAAACGGCACATGATAAAATGGCCCCACTCATGAATAAAAATCAAGATTCCAAATAGGAAAATTGTCGCGAAAACGTTAACTCCGACTGTTTCAATCATAATGCCTCTGCTTTTTCTTTTTTAGTTAAGTTGTATCACTTCCGTAATATAGAAATATAAGGCCGGTGTCGCAAAATACATACTGTCGAGCAAATCCAATACCCCGCCAAACCCGGGTATAAAATGACCAAAATCCTTTATTTTAAGATCGCGCTTTAACAAGGATTCAAATAAATCTCCCAGCTGGCCAATAATCCCCAGGATAAAGGACAAACCGATGACTCCGGTTAGACCAATAAATGTGTGATACTCATCTAAAACCAACCAAAGCCCTAAGCCGGAAAGGACCCCGATCAGAACACCCCCGACAGCTCCTTCAACGGTTTTTTTGGGGCTGATATATTTCGCCAACTTCACATGGCCGAAACGAGAACCAATCACATAGGCGCCCACATCATTCATTTTCGCTACAACAAAAAGGAATAAAATCCATAGGCGCGCGTGAGGCAAAAACCGGATCTTTATCATGTAAGATCCTAAAAACGCGAGAAAAAAAACTCCAAAAACCGTTAAAGCGATGTTGGCAATCGAATTTTGCTTTTCCTTCCGAAATATTTCGGATGCAAAAATCATAAAAAGAACAAGAGCGATGCACTGATTTGTTTGATCAGAAATATCAGGAGCCAATTCCAATAGAGCCTGATACGACATAATCAGGACCCCGCCAATGATTCCAATCGTCGCGAAAGGACGATAGGCTTTGCATCTTTTGACGGCCGAAAAGAACTCAAAAAGCGTCCAAGCAATCACACCGATCGAAATAATCGTAAAAAGAACTTCCCCGGTAAAAAAGAGCCAGGTAAACAAAAACAACACCAAGAAGAAAGCACTCGTTAATCTAGGCTTCATGTCAGTTTTATTTGCCGCTGCTTAAGATACCGCCAAATCTCCGTTCGCGTTTATTATAATCTTCGATGGCTTCTAACATGTCTTTTTTGGAAAAATCGGGCCAGAATGTTTTTGTCACGAATATTTCCGTATAGGAAATTTGCCAAAGCAAAAAATCACTGATGCGCATTTCTCCGCTTGTCCGGATCAATAAATCGGGATCCGGGATGCCTGCCGTGTACATGGCATCCGACACAATACGCTCATTGATATCTTCAACAGAAATAAGTCCGTCTTTAACCTGTCCGGCAATTTTCTTTACGGCATCAACAATTTCCGTACGCCCACCGTAATTCAAAGCCACATTCAAAACAATTCCCGTATTTGAGCGGCTCATATCGCAAATTTTCCTAAGCGCTTCCTGAATATCCTTGGGCCAATCTTCAATATGGCCAAATATGTTCACGCGGACATTGTTCTGGACCATTTCCTTTGTGTTCTCGGCCAAAAAATTTCTTAAAATCGTTATGAGACCCTGAACTTCCTCTTCCGGCCTCTTCCAGTTATCTTCTGAAAAAGCATAAAGCGTGAGATATTCAAGACCCAGCTCCCCGCTAAAACGGACTGTCTTTCTAAGAACCTCAGCCCCCTTTATGTGGCCTGCGATTCGAGGCAAAAACCGCTTTTTTGCCCAGCGTCCATTCCCATCCATAATGATCGCTATATGCTTTGGAACATTCATAGTATTAGTATATTACAAAAATTTTAGCCTGGGGCCTTTTGCATGAATGATAAAAAAAGGAGGATAACAACTATCCTCCTTCACATACAGCACGCCCCGTATGAGGGAACCGCTATTATAGTATGTGCCTCCTATTTGTCAATACTATAAGCTTAGCTTAATCAGGCTTTGACGAAGGGGGGCTGAAAGGCTCAAACGAGCTTCTTTTTCAAATACTGGTAGGCCTCATTGATCAGCTTCATTTTATCTTCGGCCACCCGTGCAAACTCCGGACCCAAATGGGTTACTTTGTCGGGATGAAACTGCTGACTCATTTTTTTGTAAGCGTCACGCACTCCCTCGAAATCCGCACCGGGCTCCAAGCCTAAAATCTCATAGTATCTTTGATCATCCTCTCCTGAAACATATTGTCCGCGTATACTCTTGTGGTGATGCTCATGGATCCCTAAAAGAGCGACTATGTCCCGGAGGAGATCTTGCTCGCTTTTATCAAATTCCCCATCCGCAAACGCCACACGGTAAAGGAGATCACAAAGCACCAGCTTAGGTTCATACCCAAAACTCGCGTTGAACTCACGACATAAATCTTCAACAGAATCCGGTTTTTTTAACGCGTCCTTAAGAATATCTTTAATCCATTGCAGTTGTTCGCTTCCTAAGCGCATTTGGTATTGAAAATATTTACGAATGGCTGCGATCTCATGGGGGTCCACAACCCCGTCCGCTTGAACCATTCGAGCCAAAATCCGGACAAACAATTCGACAAAACGATTGTGGTCTTGAGTCTGCGTATTGATGTAGTTTTGTATTGTGGATTTCCGGCGCATAGAGCTGACAAGAAAAATCACCGGAATCGCAATGACCAAGAGAGGGAATAAGATATACATCAGCCCGAACAAAATCAAAAACAGGCGCGCCCCGCCAAACATCAAGGCAAGGAGAAGAAGCATGATGAAACATCCGGGCTGATTGCTATATCGTTGCTCTTTATTATCCATAATAAAAAATGCGCGCCTGGCAGGAGTCGAACCTGCGACCTTTGGCTTCGGAGGCCAACGCTCTATCCAACTGAGCTACAGGCGCATAATAAAATTATTAGCTCTGTTTTGCAAACTTACGCTGTTAGAAGCCTCCGCTTCGGAGGCCTGATCTTCCGATGATCTTCGATCCTCGAAATTCAGGCACGGGCTTTCAGGGCTCCAGACTCGGGATGAAGTCAGGATTCGAAGCAACCCTCGGAACCTCGGGTTCAAATCAATCTAGTCAGGCCAATAAAAAAGGCATCCTGCAGGATGCCTTTTTTATTGGCGGAGAGGTCGGGATTCGTTTAGTAATGATTTCCCAACTTCATTGTTTTCAGTGTATTATAAATGTATCTGCTGACTTGTCAATACTTTAGTGAGTCTGGTTGTTCCCCTTTGTTACCCGTTCTTACCCGATGTTTTTGTCTTGGATGGGCACAGTTTGGGCACTAAACTTTTCTTTTTAGAACTGTACCAATTTATCCATAATCAGACAAACGATGAAAAAGTAACCCAATTATTGTATCAGACCATCTATTAATACAATCATGTTTAACATCAAAAGATCTTCCCAATTTGCTTGTCCACTTACCATCACTCATTTGCCTTGCAGCGTGCTGAGTGATTCCGTCTTTAGATACATATATAATTATTTTTTCAAAACCAGGAATACGTGGCTCAATAGTATTACCTTTATCCATAGCAATCACAGTTGTTGATCCTTTTGCAGTTCTTTGACTTAATATTTTTGCTGGGAAAACTTCTACACTTACTTGTATGCTATTATCTATAAATATATGAACGCCTATTTCGTTAGTTTGAAAATTTACCGAATTTTGTCCTAGTACATTATACGTTGATGATGGTGTGGAAATAACATTTATAATTTCGGAGAAATAATGGCTAGAAGAATAACAGCGTCAAGAGTTAAAAGATGGGGAATTAAAGTTGGGGCAGTCGGAGTTCCATTAGGTGTTTTATTGATTTGGTTTATGCTTTCACTTGGAGTAATTGATGTCACTGGATTTTCTGGAGATGTTGTATGTGATGGAACAGAATTAGATCCATGTTATGCTTTTATTAATTTTACAGCAAATGAAGATGTTTTTATTTATCCGGTCGATTATGACCCTTGGAATCGTGATACTGGAATTAACTTGACCCAAATGTAAAGTCCTGGAAACTGGAAAGAAGTTGGGGAAAAGGATCAGCCTATTACGGTTTATATTGTCAGAAAGGAGTCCGCCACACGGGATGTCTTTAAAAAACATATCTTGAAAGATTCAGAATATGGGGTAAGCAGCAAAGTGACAAGGCCGGATTGGAAGGTTTTGCTTAGTGTGAATCTGGATAAGGGTGGC
>JADFSZ010000190.1 GCA_022560555.1 PVC group bacterium | reverse complement strand
ATCAGTAGATCCTGAAAATTAAGAATCCCGCGATCCCGACGCCAGCATTCATACGCCTGCACGCCTTCTTCGATAAACGTCATCAAACGTTTATGCAAATATTCCCGCCACGCGTCTATGGCCGGCTTCACAACCGTTTCGCGCAATTGATCAAAAGCTTTCTTTGTCTCCGGGCCGTTATCTTTCACCCAGCGTTTTAATATGATTTTTTGATCCGTATCAAGAATCTTTAAGATCTCGACAAAATTTCGGTCTTCTTTGACATATCCCGCTTTGTGCAGTTTGTACGCGCGTGAAATCCTGTCTTGGAGTTTATCCAGATCAAGTTCGCTATCTTCGGGAGGTAGTGATTTGTGATGATGTTCTAGAAAGGCAACGACGTTTCCTTTGGTTTGGATAAAATCCGGACGGGGCCTATCCGTCATTTTAATGGATACATCCGGATAACGGATCGCGGTCAAAAACGCGTCTTTTAAATCGGCAGGATTGAGACCCACGGTTGCCATCCAAGACATTGTGCCGGATTTGGCAAAGCGTTGTTTTTCGATAAATTCATCCCACACTTTTTCGGCGTATTCGGTATCCAGTTCCTCGGCCACTTCTTCAAATCCCGGATCAATTCCGGCTTCGACAGGGCGTTCGCGTAAAAGCTTGGAACAAAACGAGTGAATGGTACCGACAAAGGATTGTTCTAGATTTTGCAGGGCACGAGCCACACATGTGCTTTCGTTTTCAGGTAAACCAATTCTTAACAATCCTTCGAGGTTGGTTTGAACGCGTTCTTTCATCTCAGCGGCGGCTTTACGGGTAAATGTCACGGCGGCGATGTTTTCGATCCCGGCTCTGTCGTAGCGCAATAAGCCCACGATACGATTAACGAGGCTCCGTGTCTTGCCTGAGCCTGCACCGGCTTCGACAAAAAAACTCGTCTCAAAATCTGTTTCAATGAGTTGACGTGCCTCTTGGTCTACAAGTGATTCTTTTTCTTTTAATTTAACTGTCATAGTTTTGTATGTCGTATATCAGTTCAGAGCTTGCTGGAGTTTATCGGCTTGAGTTCGGGTCTTTTTACTATTTACAGCGCTTGAGCTCCCTTAAATGAGCAAGCTCTTCGTTCTCCTCATTATTCATCTTCGCTTTCACATTCATTACACTTGTTTTGTCTCCAAAAATATCTGCATCTTTCATCCAGGGTTCAACCTTGTCCGGCTTGATAAATACTCCCCGGCTGATACTGTCAAGGATGAGTGTGAGCGCGCGGTCACACTCGTCAAAGCGCGATGTGGATCTCTTAAACACGCTTCCCCGTCCAAAACGCTCGCCTTTTTCAGTTGGAAGAACATACCCTGAGACAGTCACACGCGCATCTTTGTCTTTTTTCTGAAGAAGATATTCTGCGGCTTTGTAATAGAGCGCATGCTGGATTTGACGTCCGCGAACGACATAGGCGCGGTGTTCATAGGCGCTCGCGCTTCCTGTTTTGTAATCCCAGACAGCATATTCTTTTCCGATCTTGTCCACACGATCGATCATACCCCGGATATGGATCACTTGTCCGTCCTTTAACTTTATGGGAACAGGATCAATGTCTTCTAGGCCAAACGCCATCTCAGCAAAGAGAGGAATGCCTAATTCTTGATTGTTGATCCGTAAAAAAACATTCATATCCCGTTTGAGCTGGGCCACTTCGGTGATGAACACGGCTTCCCCCGCAGGCGGATATGTTTCCCGGAATTCTTGAACCACTTCATTGAGCACGGCAAAAACAATTTTCTCTTTTTTGTTTTCATCGGGTGCTTGTTTCATATTTTTGACGGAGTCGACAAAACGCCGGTAGACATCATGAAGCAATTCCCCGCGTTGGGAGCTATCAAGCCATGTCGCCATATCACGCTTGGTTTCTTCGGGGCGTTCAACGTTTAAAACATATTCAAGAAAAAATCCAAATGGATTTTTGGCATACGCCTCTAACCGCGAGGCTGAAAGGATCATATCTTTTTGATGTCTTGGATCAAGTTCGTCTCCTTCAGGTAGAACAAGTCCGTCATATACTGTGAATTTGTCGGAGATACGTTCACTTTGGGCCAAAAGGCCGAGGGATATCCCCGGATAGCATGTTCTTAGAGCATCGGTGCCGTCTTTCAATAAATTCTTTTCGGTTAACTGATCAAGCCACCAACCGATGGCATCAATATGTTTGTCGGTGTGGGACCCGACATTAAAACACACAAGATCTTGGATGGCTTGCGCGAGATAGGTGTAGTCTGCCTCAGGTTTACCGTCTTTCACCCTCAGGACTTGCAGTAATACGGATGACGGAAGTACGACGCGGTCGTCTAAGACATCATAGGCCGAGTAACTCATTGTAAGGCGCCCCCGGACACGAGCTAAAAGCATGGCCATATCAAACAAATTTTTCCGCATCTTCTCCTCTGATGTCGCTAAATATGAGTGAATCGCGATACGTTCCGTGTCCAGGAGTACCGGATCCTGAAAACCATGTCCCGGAAATTTGAGTTCATCCATCCCGATAATAAATGTATAGGGTCGTCCCGAACGTCCGCCTTGTCTGTAGGGGGCGACATGCACATGCCCCGGTCGTGGATGACTGTCACCGTAACGGATGCGTGTTATGACCCGAAGAAGTTTATCGATGGCTTCTGTAACGGGCATCTTTTCTTTGGCAATCCGGGAGAGCATGTTAAAAATATCTGTCGCGGCTTTAGCAAAAACATTGTCCCTCTCATCCCGAATACGAACAAATTTTTGGATGATGTCCACACACCCAACACATAATTTCGCAAAATCAATCTGTCCCTTGCTATCCGGGTCCGGAATACTTGAAAACAGATCCATACAAATCCGGTGAAGGGTTTCGATAGCCTCAGCTTCCTGAGTGCTTAGATCGGCTTTGACTGATTCATTCTCTTTTTTGGCCA
>JADFSZ010000189.1 GCA_022560555.1 PVC group bacterium | reverse complement strand
TTTACAAATATTCCCGAAGAGTCCAAATCTTAATTTGAACATGATTTAAAAACCTATGGATACGGATCAAGAAACGGTAAGCCTTATTCTCAGCTTCGTTTGCGCTCCGGAGCCTGTGTCGGTCGTGACACATGCCGTTTAACCTACACGGACTCCGAAAAATTCGAACCGGGATTGATCGATCAGCTGGAACAAATGGGATGGGGAGATTTGAAAGAGGCTATCGGCATTGTGGGCTGTGAACGGCAATGCTTTCGGCCTTCAACCAAAACCATCGGCATTGTGGGAACAGGCCTCAATCGTTATCAATTTCGCCTGATGGGAACCGAAGATGCCAAACATCAGGGAGGGCCTATCATTGACTCTGATGGAAAAATGTATCTCAGATCTGTACCGCGAGAAAAAGTGGCCGTCGTTCTTGATGTGTTATTCCGTTTTTTCAGGGAAAATAAAAAAGGCGATGAAGATCTCGGATACTTTCATCGCCGTGTCGGTTTATCCGCCATCATTAAACACCTTCAAAATCAAAATTCTCTATCTGACCTGATGACAAAAACGACAAAACCCGAGTTGATCAGTTAAATTTCCCCAAAAATTTAACCTCGCGGATTAAATTTATGCCAAACTTTTCCTTAACAGACTGTGACATCCGGCACGCTAATTCATTGACGTCCTGACTCGTGCAATCCGGGCCCTTCACGATAATATTCGCGTGTTTCTCATAAACATAAGCGCCCCCAATATGCATTCCCTTGGCTCCGGCTTGTTCGAGAAACCAGCCGGAGGCCTGTCGCCGCTTGGCCGAGGATGTGGGTTCGATATTTCGAAATATACTTCCCGCGCAGGGTTCTTTCAAAAGATCCGGATGTTTATTTCGACGCACATCCAGAATTTCTTCTCTTTCCTTTAATAATTTTTCGGAATTCCCTTTTGTCAATTGAAATGAGGCAGAAACGACATATTGTCCGCTTTCTTTGAGACTCGAATGCCGATAAGAAAAAACCCAATCAGTTGCCGGGCATGAGGAGCAAGTCCCTGATAAATCGATCAGCTCCAAACGCAGCAAAACATCTCCGGCTTGTTTTCCAAATGCACCGGCATTCCCGACTATGGCGCCTCCCACAGTCCCCGGGATCCCCGTCGTCATGTTCAATCCAACGAATCCTTGCTCGGCACACGTTTTTGCTAAGGTGTCCAAGCTTGTGGCCCCTGTCACCCAAACTTGATCTTCATGAAATCGAATATCCGGTTTTTCAGAAACGTATCTAATCACGCATTGATTGAGCCCCGTGTCCGAAATCACGAGATTTGATCCTCCCCCGATCAGGAGAAACGGGATATTTTTTTTTGCTAGAAATTGGATAGATTTTGTTAACGTATTCGCTGAGGCACACGTAATGAGAGCCGGGCAGGCTCCCCCCAATTGGAATGTCGTACAATCTTTTAAGGCATGGCGATATGAGACGTGATCCGCTATGGCCTCAAGTGGTTTTAAATCCAAAAATATTGTTTGTAAATCCATATGAATACACCTTATTTAGGGACGACTTTGAAAGCTGAACGGACTTCAAAACCCGCGTTCGTGACAAGGATTTCAGTTTCTCCGTAATTTCTCGCTGTAACAAAACCATCTTTTGTCACGGTCACAATATCTTCATTCAACGAGTGATACGTTGTCCCATACTCCGAATAGGTGATGGACCGATTTTCCCCATCATCAAAGATGCCTCTCACATGAATCTGATGTGTGCGAGTGAGTCCTTCCAAAATCACGTTCCAATCGGGATAAAGCAATTTGATTTCCAATAAACGCTCTTTGAGCTCAACCCAAATCTCATTTTCTATTTCAATACGCCTCCCATTCAATTGCTTGAGAAGAACATAAAACTTTAATAGACCAATCTCATCATCTCGAACAGTATAATTCAAATCAAAGGGAGCTTCTGTTTTCGCGAATTCTTCGACACCAATAATATACCATACTTGGGCCAGATTCTCTTGGCCCATGGGATTCTTTTTGGCGATGCGAACCCGGATATGATCCCCGGGATAAAATTTATCATCGTCCCGGTCATTTGTGATTTTTAAATAAAAGTTTGTTGGCGAGCTATAAGATTGAGCAAGTACGGAATGACACAGAGAGATGAAACATAGAACCCCAATGACGGTCGTCAGGAAAATAATTTTCAATTTCGAGCAAATTGACATGCGTTTTATTATCTAAGAGGATTTATACCCACTGTTCCTAGGACACCGATTCTCTCCATTTCATAATTTCTTTGCGTGTTTTGTGTGTCAGGAAGTATGGGGCTAGGTTTGATATAGTGATGATACTCTACCCTCTGAGGAGTACTAGGGGGAAAGTAATCGTAGGGAGTATATAAATCATCATATAAATGGCTCCTATAACGATAACCAAAAACATGATGAGAGTAATAATAATCATGGTGGCGATAATATCCGTGATGATCCCGATGGCGCCCGTACCAGTACGCGTCGGCAAAACGAACATCACCCAGAACAAACACGCATATTCCTAAAATGATCCAACAGATACGATTCATACACACCTCCACATTTCCCCTCATTTAGATTTATTTTTGCCCAAAAGCATTTACAAGGACTTTTCTCCGGCCCGGATGATTCACGACCCATTCGGACTCGCTTGTGGTAACCCCCGCACCGGAAAAAGCTGATCGCGCCTGAAACAGGGATGCCTCTCTGGATAAACCCGCATAAACAAGAATGATCGACGCGACACGCATAATCAGAACCGACAAGCATATAATAATAAAGACGGAAGCTTGTTGCCTGCGCATTTGCCCAGAGGGAGTCACCATCATATCCTGATAGCCAAAATCCTCCAGACCAAAGGAACTGACTCTCTTCATATACCCCATGAACATATCTATCTGATAAAAATGCATACCCCAATACACCCTTGTTAGTAATAGGCAAGTCGATTTTATTTATAAAAAACCGGTGAGCAGTCTGGG
>JADFSZ010000188.1 GCA_022560555.1 PVC group bacterium | reverse complement strand
CATCCCAGGACAAAACTATAGCGCCTGTAGCCCATGATTCGCCTAGATTTGCTGAGGCGCCCTCAGTAACCACGCCGAATTCATCCGCATAACTGTTTTTGGATAAAAACGCACTTGGATAAACTAGTATAGACGAAAGTTTCCTGTAATAGTCTGTATTACGATGCAATAACAAAATACATGCTTGAGCAGATATTGTTATTTTGATTTCATCATTTAATTTAAGACCCCCACACCCAAAATATTTCTTTTCTTCCAAAAATACCTTTATATGATCTTCTAATTCTTTTTTATCCTCACTCTTCAATATTGAATAATATGGTATATTCTTTATTATAATGTTTCGCCACTCTGATGGGAATGGTCTCGATTTTGTTCTATTTCTTCTCCACTTAGTTAATATAAACATAGTTTGTTGTCTAACATCCAGTCCCTTTATCCTGAACCGGCTACCCAAGAAGCTCGTGTCAGTATTTCGAGGAGCTTAGCTCATCGGAAGACCTGACCAAAAGGGGATTCATCCCGAACCTGCAACCCTGAAAGCTTGTGCCTGGTTTTCGAGAAGCTTCAACTTATCGGAAATCCAGGCGTTCCTTCGGTCACAAACCGCCGCTTTTTATCCCGCGTGCTTTATCGCGGGACGACTTCACCCCGAACTTGTAGCCCGATAAGCTCGTGCCAGATTTTTGTACAGCTTGCTGTACGGAAATCTGGCCACTCTGCCATCCCTCCCACCGCCAGGAAATTTAATCAATATTTAGACCACGAATAAAAAAGCGCAAAGAGGGGTCTTGTTAGGCTCTTTACGCTTCACAAACAATTTACTGACGTGCCGGATCAAAATTTTCCAGCTTGTCAAACGGATCCTCTTGATCCATCCACGGCTCAAATTCATCACGTGTTATCGGCTGATTCAGTTTGAGATTTGTTTCCCGAGAGCCTCCTTTAACCGGCGCCGTCACAACATCCACGGTCCCTTCACCAATCTGTCCGGCCCCCCGAACAGTCCCCTTGACCGTCCCCGTTATAATTCCGGTTATGGGATTTGTATTTTCAGAATCCTGAATAATACTTCTTGGAATCTCAAACGGAGCCGAAATGATCTTTTTGATGCCTTCCCCGATAGGATCCAGAAAGCTTTCCGCAGATACAAAGGAGCCTAAACCAACCAGCCAAACAACGCTTAAAACCAAAATCCATTTCTTCATAAAACAGGATTTCATACTCACTCCTTTTGTTTCTTCCATATACAGCATTATATACGAACACAGCTTGCTATCACAAGATCCTTCTTTTTGAGATTTTTCTTTAAAAATACCTACACTCTGGCTGCCTTTTTCCTGGAGAATATGATAATCCACATCCCCGCGATAAATCCGGGAAAAGCCATCAGGGCGAACGCAAAACCCGGGTACAAATGAACTTGCCCTAAGGATTCGATCGCCTCTCTTATGAGGCCTTGTGACAAAACCGTGTTTTTGAGACACATATTCGCGGCCATGGTGATGAATATGGAATAAAGGGATATTCCCGAAGATAAAAGAAGACTGTATCGATCGGTTGTGACAAACGCGACAATCAGGAAGAAATAAGCGACAAAATAGAGAACAGGAACAAAAACGACCTGCCATAAGGTCACGTTGGTAATAAAATTTTTAAGTTTAAGCGACATGCTCTCGTCTCGACCCCTTGAATCCGGCAAACTTTTTTTGATCTTCTTTACCACATCCGACCAATCTTTTAAGTCTAGATTTTTCCGGATTTTCTGCAGGATGGCGTCTTTGTCATCTCCCCGGCGGATTTCAGAAACAGCACGTTTAATGATATCCGCTCCACGGATCTCAAACGGAAAGCCCAGAGGCATTTTGATCCCGATAAACGGAAAAAGCATTCCAATCAGTCCCAAAATCACAAGTAGCCTGATAACAAGTTTATTCATTGTGTTTTACCCCCTTACGAGCAAATTATAGTAGTCCCACATCGGCAAAAATATCCCCAACGCGAAAAAAAGAACCATCGCCGCGAGAAGGGTTATGACCAGAGGCTCAATCAGTTTTGTTAAATGAGCCACTGTGTATTTGATATCACGGTCATAGTGTCTCGCAATCTCAAGAAGCATCTCAGAAATCTGCCCGGATGCCTCCCCCACGCGGGCCATGGTACTCACCATAGGAGGAAAATAAGGACTCCCCTTAAGAGGCCCCGCGAACCCCTCTCCTTCCCGCACGCTAGATTCGATTTTGTTAATTTCTTCCTCAATGATCACATTCCCGACGGACGGAGCCACGTTTCCTAAGGCTCTTAATATCGGCATCCCCGAGTCTAACAACATGCCCAACATGTGACTAAACCGCGAAATATAAAGTTTCAAAAGCAAGGGCCCGATAACCGGGATCTTCATTTTGGCATAATCGAATGTTCGTTGCCCGCGTTGGGTTGATAAGAACATCTTTACCGCAAATATCATGCTGATAACAGCTATTATCATAACGACCCAATGATCTCGAATCAAGGCATTTATTTGAATAAGAACCTTTGTCATCCATGGAAGTTCTCCCCCCAGTCGCGCAAACATACTGATAAACTGGGGAACAACAACTGTCACAAGAAATAAGAAGGCTCCCACGAGAGCTAAGAGCACAAACATCGGATATCGAAGGGCCGCCTTAATATTTGATTCCGTTTCATATTCGTGATCCAAAATTTCGGTCAGGCGATCCAATACTTTGGGAAGCACGCCTCCTGTCTCTCCCGCAACAATCGTATTCACATAGAGCGAAGGAAAAACATCCGGGTGCGCCCTTAAGGCTTCCGAAAAATTCTTCCCGCTTTCAACATCGTAACGAATGGTCTCCAGGGCCCGTGATAGAGCCGGCTGCTCCGTTTGTTCAATCAAGCTTTCCAGCGCCATCAGGATAGGAACCCCGGCTTTAATAAGTGTCGACAATTGCCGGCTGAAAAATACGAGGTGATCCTTTTTAACTCGGCCAAATTGAGTCTTAAACCATTTTTCCCAAAAAGGGCTTTTTTT
>JADFSZ010000187.1 GCA_022560555.1 PVC group bacterium | reverse complement strand
TGTTGGACCGCGGCATTCATGCCCCAACTGTTTATTTCCCCCTCATCGTTAAGGAAGCGATGATGATTGAGCCGACTGAAACGGAGTCGCTTGACACATTGGATTGTTTTTGCGAGATCATGATCGAATTAAGCGAGCTTGCCAAAACAGATCCAAGCCGTTTCCACGAAGCGCCTCTTGACATGCCCGTCCGCCGTCTCAATGAGGTCAAAGCCGCCAAAGATATGAATCTCGTGTACCAAGCTCCCGGCTCGGACAAAGCCAAACCCCATCAAACAACCACGACAGTTTTCCCGCAATGACGCCATGCTTCGAGAGAAGTTTTAAGGAACCCGAATCCAATTTAGCGTATGACGAAGCCTTGCTTCTTGAAGCCGAAAAAGGCAAAATTCCTGAATGCGTGCGTATCTGGGAGTCCCCTACTTATTTCGTGGTACTTGGACTCACGTCCGAAATCAAAAAGGATGTGATTGTCTCTGAATGCCGCAAAAAAAATATACCTATCTTGCGCCGCGCATCCGGTGGAGGCACAGTTCTGCAAGGCCCCGGGTGTCTCAACTATTCTCTTATCCTTTCCACTGAGAACAATGAAAATCTTAAAAACATTAATTCATCTTACCGATGGATTTTACAAAAATTGCAATCCGCCCTTCACGCTGAGGGATTATCCACAATGTATTGTCCCATTTCGGATTTGAGTATAGACGGAAAAAAATTTTCCGGTAACGCCCAAATCCGTAAGAAACATTTTCTCCTCCATCACGGGACGATCCTGTATCAATTCAATATTTCTCAAATGGGAATGGTTCTGTGTCATCCCCCTAAAGAGCCTGATTACCGTAGGGGAAGGGATCATCGTGATTTTATCACGAACATACCGCTTCCGCGTCACGTTATCACAACTCTCATCACATCCGCATTTCACACAACACGCGTTTTAGATACGGGGGCTCCGAAACTTGACTTGAGGTTTCTTTTCAAAAATAAATACAAAAACCTTGAATGGATCAACCGTTTTTAATTTTTTTGATCACCGGGAAAGGTCAGTCCTTTCATCCGGACTTTCTGAACAACAAGAGGATAGGCGAGTTTGAGATCCTCATTCAGGGAAATCTCAACAGAATAATCTCCGGGTGAGGGAATAAGAACATTTTGAAACTGAGTGATAATCACACGTTTATCATTTAGATCTTTGAGAGAAAACTCGATTTTATCACTTCCGAAAATTGATTTATCATTTTCACGCGCAATAATTTTTATTTTTTGGCTATACTTTCCGACACCTTTACACCAACCATTGACAACAAAAATCTGTCCGACACGATGCGGAAACCTCACGCCTCTAATCACACCGGTCACACCAATAAAACAAAAAGCCCCGCTTCTCTCCTGCCGAACATCTTCGCAGAGTATTGAAAACTGCAAGTCGGGCTTCATGCAAGCCTACCCTGCTTTTTCGACAACATACCGCGCAAATCGATCGTTGGACTCTTTTTTAATAGCGACATGAAGGCCCGTCATTTTGTTATCGTTCGTAGTCTCTGAAAGTTCTTTGAGCGGATCAGCCAAACTTTTCGGAGCGATAAACAATGTTTTATCTTCCGGCTCGTCTTTTTCCAGTTTCACATTCACAACAGCGGCATAACCTTTATACGTGTGAATAACAAAAGGTTCTGTAAGAATGCTGATTGTGACTCTTTCAGGGGTTACGCGAAGCGTGTCATGTCTTTCGTTCGTTTCCAAAATATCCTCCTTTATTCTTCTCTGCGGTTGATTTGACTTACAATCTTACTTCGTCCAAATTCTATCTGCCAGTTGCCGTAAACCCAAACTTCAACGTTACCCAATTGTGCGGAATACTGACGGACATCTTCCGGCGGCCCCACTCGTTTCTTCACCTCGTCTTTGGTCATCCCGGGCCGGACAAGGTGCACGGCAAATGTGTCCCGTGGGCTTGCTTTTGAATCTATACGATATTGAACGTCCTCTTTATGAAACACGGTAATTTGTCTTTGATAATCAGTTAGAAGCGGGTCTTGGTTCCTTTTCGGATAAAGGCTCTTATTCTTATAAAACTTCTTGTACTTGTTGATTTCGGATTTTGCTCCCCGGGCATCACGGGTTCTAACGTAATAGTCCGCGATTCTTAACTGAGCCCGTTCGGCCGATGCGGTGTGGGGGTACTTTTTAACAATCTCTCTGAAGGCACTGAGCGTTGATTTTCCGGCACCGGCCTGGTAGCGTTTATTGGCTTTGTCATATGCCCGCCGGGCCAAAATCTCAAGATGCGCGGCTCCACACATAAAGACCAGACAAATTCCCAAGGCCGCTGTCCGAAGGACCTTCATGAGAAACACTCATTGTTCCAGATTGTCTTTTACAATTTCGTTTAAGATATAATGAAAGATTTTCTTCTGCGTTTCTTCATCCAAATTGATCAGTTGAACACCCAAAAATTTCTTAGATCCTTTTTGGCGAATCCAAACTACTTTTCCTTTTGCGGCGACCCTAAGATCGGGCATCGGGATTTGAAAACCGATATCAAGGATATTTTCGCCCTTAGAAAGCACTTCTTCAACATCCGGAGTCAGATTTTTGACACGGATACAAATCCCTTCATCGCTGATGTTATCAATGTGTCCTAAAAGTTTATGCTCAGTCGTTGTGCCATTGATTTTCCCGATAAAACTCATGGAAATCCCGAGCTTCACCGGAAGACGAACAAAGGTTCTGCTTTCCGGACTTTTTTGATCGATGGCATTCATTTTAACGGCACCCTTTTTAGTTGTGACATCCGTTTAATAAGATTAATAGGAAATTTATAATTATATAAAGTAAAGTTTACATTATAATTAACATTTGTCAAATTATAGAAGGGAAGGTGATATCCCATAACGCGCCTCTTGGGCCCGATAAAAACACCTCTCAAGTAAACCCTAAAGCCTTATTTTTGATGATCTTACATGAGCCTCTAGGCCTTCGAGCTCGGCCATCGATGCGGCATCTTTCAATGCCTGCGGGTTTTTTTTCGAATAGCTGATAAAACTGGATTTCTTCAGAAAG
>JADFSZ010000186.1 GCA_022560555.1 PVC group bacterium | reverse complement strand
ACGAAGTACAGATCCAGAGAGCGACCGGGAAAAACCTCGATCGCCGCAAAATACGGGGCCTTGATCTCGCCATCCGCATTGGATTGGATCTTCCGGGTGGCAGTCGCCCGGAAAAACTCCTCTGCAACGAAATCGTACCCTACAGTGCCTGTGTTCACAATTTCTAGTGTGTACGGGGCATTTTCTGGTTGTGATCATGACTAGATCATTTAGAGCGATTTGCATTTTGAACAAATTGAACTACGTCCCTCAATCCCATGCGGATTTCCGTATCCTTAATCGTCCTACTATCTCTCTTATTCTTTTTTGAAATTTGAATATCAAATTAAAAGAGAACATAGGTAAATATCGTAAAGAAATGGCTAAAACTACCAGCAAGAACAAACAGATGCCAGATGCCATGAAAATGGCGCACTTTCTTATCAAAAACATAAAAAACAACACCCACTGTATAACACAGTCCTCCCAATGTCAGCCATACCAAACCCGACGGAGGTAAAACCCGAGACAGTGGTTTCAAAGCAATAAGGATAAACCAGCCCATAAAGAGGTAAATCACAATGGGGATGACACGCAGACCTTTTCTGGGTAGACAATCGAGAATAATTCCGGTGATGGCCAACGCCCAGATCGTTCCAAATATCGACCATCTCCATCCCCCGCGCAGTAGAACAAGGGTTAACGGTGTATACGTTCCGGCAATCAATAGATAAATGGAATTATAATCCAATTTGAGAAAAACTTGTTTGGCTTTTCCCTTTAGGCTATGATGCAATGTTGAAAACGTATAGAGCAATACGAGGGTCGTGCCATAAATGCTCATGCTCACAATCTTCCACGGATCTCCCTGTCGAGCTGCAAACACAACCAACACCGCAAGCCCTGCGATCGCTAAAGCAGCCCCGATCAAGTGACTAATACTATTAAAACGTTCTCCTTTATACATAAACGGCACAGTTCCCTGAGGCAACAACCCGTCTGATTTCAAACCCATTGTGAAGAATTTTTTGATCATGATGGGTTGATGTATGGCAGTTGAGACATGTTATCCCAGCTTTCGCATGGAGTCTTTCCAGGAACTGCTTGGTGATAGCTGGAGTAACCTGAGTATAACAGGAGAGACAGGCTCCACTCGCTTTAATCTCTTGAGGTGTCAATTTGGAAGTTTCATAAGATGGCCGTTGACCATTAATATAAATCATGATCAAGAATATGATCAGCGCCAAATTGGACGGATAAAATCATCATGGACCAACGTTTTATTTTTCTCATGTTCTTATGCTTTAGGAGGTTTTTCGTAGATCAACGGACATTATTTTATTCCTTCATGCACTTTGTTCAACATTATAACCGATCTAATTCAAATTCCCAATTGATGTTTGAAAAAAACTTTGGAGGGGTAAAAGAGGAATCGATTCTGTTTGTCGTGATAGAATCTAGGAACTCCTGCATAGACAATCGTTTTGCGAACAACCTAATCTTGACCTGATTAGCCATGTAGGATTCATAGATGCCTGGAAAAGGGTGGAGATGAAAACGTTCCGAATTATAGACTGTCACATCGCATTGAAGCTTATACTTGTCTATGAGTCCGGAGAGCACCGAGTGAGTTAAAGCCGGCATATCGCATGTCAAAACCAAAAGGGAAGTATTCTTAAATAATGTCATTGCTGTATAGAGCCCTCCAAGAGGTCCTTTATTTTCAATAAGATCATGGTATACGGGATATCCAAGAAATGAATAATCCGTACCACGATTCGCAATCACAACGGGCTGAAGAGAGAACTCATCAAGCAGCTTTAGAGATCTTTCCAGAAAAGACATACCCTTCCATTGAGTCAGCGCCTTATCGGATCCAAACCTCCGGCTATGCCCTCCGGCTAAGACTATTCCTTTTATATTTTTTTGTGATTTCATGTTTGACTTTGATGTACAGCCTGGTGGCAACAAATCACCCACTCACTTGTTCCATCAACATAGGTTTCTTTTTTCCAGATCGGAACCTGTTCTTTGATTTGATCAATGACCGTTTGACATGCTAAGAAGGCTTCTTTGCGGTGAGGGGAAGCCGCCGCAACAACGACAGCCGTGTCTCCGACTTCAAGCCAACCAACGCGATGTAAAACACGGATGCTATAAACGCCTGTCCTTTCTTTAACCACATCTATAATCCGTTCAATCTGGCGATTGGCCATGCTTTCATAGCATTCATAATAGATGCCTTTAACGGCTTTTCCGTGATTTTGATTGCGCACAACCCCTACAAAAAACACTGTCGCACCGCATGTTTTATCGCAGGAAGGAGACAAAAACATTTCCGTGTCTATTTTTTTATCTGTTATGTACATGTCAGCCTCCCGCAAAAGGGGTAATCAAAGAAACGATATCCTGATCTTTTAGTTGATAATCAGCCTCTACAAAACTTTCATTGACGGCACATCGTATCGGCAGAGTGGAAATATTATCCGCTTGAGAATTTTTTAGAATCAATTGCACCAATCCGTCGGCCGTTGTCCCTTGAGACACGTCCATGACGCGTTCTTGCTCCTGAAAAGCTTCGCGCAATTGCGCGAAAAATAGAACTTTGATTTTCATGAGAAGCCTCCGTTTGACGCATAAGGAAAGAGATGGGTAACAACTTTCGCTTGAGACCGGCTGTTCTTTCTTTGAGGAGGAATGCTCACAAAGGCGTTGGCAGAACACAGACTGCTCATCATATGAGATCCTTGTTGGGCCAATACTCTCACGGTTTTTCTATTTTGTTTTTTTGTGATAAGACTTTTAAGAAAAAGATGTTTTTTGGAGCTGAATCTCACGGGAGGATCCACCCGTACTTTTTCTTGGGCTAATTCCGGCTTTTGACATCCTCTCATTTTCTGTAGAGCCGGATAAACATATTCATAAAAACATGTAAAAACACTCGCAGGATTTCCGGGCAATCCAAAAACAAGCGTATTCCCTTTCTTTCCGACATAAAGAGGTTTTCCGGGTTTTTGACTCACTTTCCAAACGATTTCTTTGACCCTTAAGGCTTTGAGCGCCGATTTGACATAGTCGTAATCCCCAACAGAA
>JADFSZ010000185.1 GCA_022560555.1 PVC group bacterium | reverse complement strand
AAAAAAGCGTGACCGACTCAAGCCACTGCCTGTGGGGGATGGCCGGCGCACCCGACACCACCTGCCCGGGGGAAACATCTTTTGCAATTCCCGCCCGGCCCCCGGCGATGACCTTATCTCCGATTTTTAAGTGCCCCGCTACACCGGTTTGTCCAGCAAGGGTCACGTTTTTCCCGATTTCAACACTTCCCGAGATCCCCACCTGACTGATCAGTAATCCGTTTTCTCCGATCCGGACGTTATGGGCGATCTGCACAAGGTTATCGATCTTGGTCCCTCGGCCGATACGCGTATCCCCCAAGGCACCCCGATCAATCGCCACGTTCGCACCAATTTCGACATCATCCTCCACCACGACTGATCCAACCTGCGGAATTTTGTAATGCCTCCCTTCATGACTCGCAAAACCGAATCCATCGCTTCCAATGACCGTTCCGGAATGAACAATGACCCGTTTACCGATGCGAACCCCATCCGCCACGGTGACATTTGCGTATAGAATTGTGTCATCCCCGATCCGGGCGCGGGGGCCGATATAAACTCCTGGATAAATGGTCACTCGGTCTCCCAGCTCAGCCCCGTCTTCCACCACGGCCAGAGGACCGATTGAGACATCCCGACCAGTGCGGACATTATTTCCCATGTGGGCCTTCGGGTGAATCCCGGGCTTTGGCTTCGGCCGGTCATCGAAAAGATGAAGGATGCACGCAAAGGCATAATAGGGGTTTTCAACGATTAGCTGCGAACAGGAAACCTCTTTTTCCTCTTTGCCGAGAATCACCGCCGAGGCTTGAGTGGATTTTGAAAAAAGATTTTGAAGATGATATCAAAGATATCGTTAAGGGTGTCCTCGCTGAAACAAAATAAGATCAGTTCTCAAAAACTTGTTTGGGGATTAAAGGAATAAGGGGTAATATAGGAGCGTCCATTAAGGTGTATGCGAAAATGGTCGTGAAACCGGGAAAGACATGGAAGCCGAATTTGGAAATATTTTACGTGAGGCGATAACACCTCTTGTGCTCATTAGCGGTGTTGGTTTAATTCTTCTTAGTCTTGTGAATCGTTATAATCAGGCGATATCACGGACACGGAGCCTTGTCTCTGAAGCGCGGTCGAGCCAGGGAGAGAGGAAAAAGTGCCTTAACACCCAGATCGATGTCGTGCTTAAAAGGTGCAGCCTATTAAGGTTTAGTATCTCTTCCCTTGTTGTGAGCATGATATTGAGTAGTTTTATTATTCTCCAGTCGACCGTCTCCGCTGCTGTCGGAGTAAAATCAGTGGCTTTACTGAAAGTATGTCTTTTTAGTAGTTGTGTTTTTATTATTATTTCTAACATACTTCTCTTGGTTGATGTTAGTTTTTCCTTAAAAGCACTTAAGATCGAAGTCAACTATAAACAGGAGTGACTCTGTGTTTTTTTATCTTATTCTTTTATTTACCTTAGTTCCTGTAGGCGAGCTTGTCCTGTTGCTGAGGGTCGGTGAGCATATCGGTGTTGGGAATACTGTTTTTCTCGTTATTTTTACGGGCATTATCGGAGCCGCACTGGCAAAAATGCAGGGGCTCTTAACGATGCAAAGGATACAAGACAACCTGGGCCGCGGGGTCATGCCCGCGGAGGAAATGTTTGACGGAGCTATGATTCTTTGCGGCGGAGTTCTTCTTTTGACTCCGGGATTTGTGACGGATATTTTAGGCTTATCGTTTCTCATTCCCTTAACGCGTAATCTCTACAAAAAAATAATCAAGAAACACATCCAAAAGAAATTCGATCATGGGGATGTGATCACTATTCACCACAGGGGGCCATAATCCAAATGATAAAAACTTATGTCGAAATTGTAGCCGAAGCGCAGAAATACATATCAACTGTCTCGGTCGAAGAAGCTGTTCAAAAGATCCGGAACACACCGGATATTCTTGTTCTTGATGTTCGTGAACCAAAGGAGCATGAGGAAGATTCCCTCCCGAATGCTAGGCACATCCCGCGTGGTGTCATTGAACTAAAAATCGCAAAAATATGCGCGAATGAAAATCAACCCATCCTGACTCACTGTGGAGGGGGAGGCCGGGCTTCACTCGCGGCTAAGACTCTTCAAGACATGGGCTATACGAACGTCGCTGCCATCAACGGAAAGTATGCGGACCTTAAAGCCGCTTTGATGAAGTAGACATGAAGAGAAATAAATCAATGTCCAAAAATACTTAAGAACATACGACTCATAGTACTGCATTTTAGGGAAATGGAAATGAAGAGTGAGTGGCGGACAGAAATTAGAGGAAAGATAAATGCCGAAGAAGGAATATGCAAAAAAGAAAAAAAAGTTAGTAAAACGCGATATTACAATTTTCACAATCGGGGACAAATCCGACTTTGACTCATACAAGAAGATTGATAAAGAAAGAAGAACTTTTGTCCGACACGGGTTTCGGTACGCGACAATCGATTACCGAAAATTTATGAAAGGTCATATCCCGGAAATTAAGACTATAAAAGTCATAGTTTTGTTCTATTTTCCTTTTTCTTACTGGAATAAAAATATTGAACATAAGAACTATAAAGGAATCTATGGGAATCAAATCTTTTACGAGAAATTTGTACATTTTTGGAGCAAAATCCAAAAACAATGTAAAAGCTCCTTCCGGGATAAAGAGATTCTGTTTGTTAATTCACCGGCCCACTGCGGAGCCTATCGTGACAAATTGAATGTTAGCAGGGAGCTTGCCAAGTTTAACGTAAATGAGCCGCGGATTCATCGTGCCATTAGCGTCAAGGCCATCGAGGAAAAGCTTGCCCGAGGACACACCTTTTATTTAAAACCCCGTTACGGATCCATGGGTAAAGGAATTACGTATATCAGTCAATCCAATTGGCAAACGAACTTCATTGTCAAAGGCAATCGGATTCTCAATCGGAAATCTGATCGTGGATGGAAGTTTATGAATGTGACAGGTAATAGACGATTTTTAAAACAGCTTTTGGGAAAAGACATTGTGATCCAAGACGGGGTCGATCCTTTAATCGTTGATGGTGATATGGTAGATGTTAGAATTTATACGTTCATGAACGATGTTGTTTATGTTTA
>JADFSZ010000184.1 GCA_022560555.1 PVC group bacterium | reverse complement strand
TTTGGCAATCAACGGCCGCGCAACGGATGTTCCCAAGAGATAAACACCTTCATAGAGGGCATTCGCTTTTAAGATCGTAAACACATAATCCCTCACGAACTCTTCTTTAAGGTCTTCAATGTAAATCTTACTCGCGCCTGACTGAAGGGCCTTTTTCTTGAGCGGAGCCAACTCCTCCCCTTGCCCTAAATCCGCCACAAAGGCAATGACTTCGCAACTGTATTTTTCAATCAGCCATCGAATGATGACAGACGTATCCAGTCCCCCAGAATATGCGAGCACCACTTTCATTTTTTTCATCTTTTTTTTCATCATGTTTCTCTTTTGATTAGCGTTTTATATTTTTTGCTCATGACTCATGCTTTTTCAACTAAAAAGCTTTGTCAAAATCGCTTTTTGCACATGCAGGCGATTCTCCGCCTGATCATAAACAATGGAACGCGGCCCATCAATCACGCTCGATGCAATTTCTTCCCCCCGATGCGCAGGAAGACAATGCATCACAAGCGCTTTCGGGTTCGCTTTCTTCAACAGCTTAGCATTCACTTGATACGGACGAAAAACACTCATACGCTCAACTGTTTCGTCTTCTTGGCCCATACTGACCCAGACATCGGTATAAATAACATCCGCGTTTTTGACGGCTTCATCCACATTTTGTGTCACCGTGATGTTTTTGGCTTTTTTACCGGCAATTTTTTTCGCCTCTTTGACAATCCGGGCCTTAGGGTAATACCCTTTGGGGCACGCGGCCGTAAAATTGAGTCCAAGTTTAGCCGCTCCGATAAGCCAGGACTGGCACACATTGTTGCCATCGCCGACAAAAACGATTTTCACATTCTCAAGTCCGATTTTTTCCTGCACCGTAAAAATATCCGCGAGCACCTGACACGGATGAAAAAGATCCGAGAGCGCGTTCACAACCGGTATCGTGGCATTTTCGGCTAATTCTTCGAGATCCTCATGTTTGAATGTCCTTACAACAATACCGTCCAAGTAACGCGTGAGAACCTTGGCCACATCCGCCACACTTTCCCGTTCACCCAACTGGATATCTTCGGGGCGAAGATAAATGGCATTGCCGCCAAGATCATAGATCCCCACCTCAAAAGAAACACGAGTTCGATTGGATGGTTTTTGAAAAATCAATCCAATCGAGCATCCTTCCAAAGGGCGTTTCTTTTTTAGTTTACGCGATTTAAAATCCTCCGCGAGACAGAGAATATCCAAAATCTCTTTTCTTGAAAGATCCTTAATCGACAACAAATGAGGAATCTTCTTTTTCCCTTTAGATTTCATGAGCGAATACATCCTTCAATATGGCGGTAGCGTGATCTATGTTCTTTTTGGTAACACATAGAGGCGGCATGATCCGAAGCACATTTTTTTGCGTACAATTGATAATCAGCTTTTGATCAAAACATTTCGAGACTATCCCCTCTCCGTCATCGACTAGTTCTATCCCTAACATAAGACCGACTCCGCGTACTTCACGAATTTTATTTGAAAAAGAGAATTTTAATTCATCTAGCTTTTTCCGAAGATATTTTCCCATTATTTGGGCTTGTTTTAAAAGTTTTTGTTGAGAGATTGTTTTAAAAACAGCTATGCTTGCCTGGCACGCAAGCGGATTCCCTCCGAACGTGGACGCATGTGTCCCGGGAGAAAGAACATGAGCCACTTTTTCACTAATAACCGTGGCCCCGATCGCAATCCCTCCTCCAAGAGACTTAGCCAGAGTCATCACATCCGGCTTAATACCGTAATGTTGGTACGCAAACATCTTCCCCGTGCGGCCTATTCCTGACTGAACTTCGTCCAAAATCAGTAAAAGATTGTGTTCTTCACACAGGGATTTGATGCCTTCCATAAATTCTGTGCTAGCCACATTGATCCCGCCTTCACCCTGGATAGGCTCAAACATGATCGCGGATGTAAGCGATGTTACTTGCTCTCTTACGCTTTCGACATTATTGAACGTAGCGTATTTAAAACCCTCAAGCACAGGTTCAAACCCTTTATGAATCGTCGGCTGAGCCGTTGCTGTCATAGCCCCCATAGTCCGGCCATGAAACGAACTTTTCATCGTGATAATTTCAAAACGGCCTTCACTCCAACGACGCGCAAGTTTGATAGCGGTTTCAACAGCTTCTGCTCCGCTGTTGCAAAAAAAGACTTTCCCGGGAAACGCGTTTTTAATAATAACTTGAGCCAACTCGCCCTGAACATTATTATAAAAATTGTTCGGCACATGCAGGAGTTTTCCCGACTGATTTTTGATGGCACTCACCACTTTTGTTGGACAATGCCCAAGACCACTGACACCCCAACCAGAAAAAAAATCGAGATATTCCCGGCCATCCACGTCCCAAAGCTTGATGCCCTTGCCTTTTTTAAAAATACAAGGAACCTTGGTATAGTTGGCCAAAACATACCGGTCGTAATGATTCGTCACTTTTATAGCGGCAACGGACATCCTCTTTTACACACCTTTCTCTAATAATATCAATGGCTTACAGAAACAGTAATCCCTTGCTTTTGATAGGGCCTTCAAAAGCCGGATCAACAGCTTTATTTTGGACTAAAAAGAAGCGGATATGATAGCATAACTGTTTAATTTATGCAACGTTGTGAAGAATGTGAGGAAAAGGGGGCTTTTTGATATCTACCCGGCTTCAATGTTTTTCTTTGATACGATAGATAACAACAAACAAAGCGACAAAGCTAAAAAAGATCAGATTCACGATATTAAACAACTTCCAAACGATATCTTGGGACCGTAATCCGGACGGGAACATCAATACGAAACTCACCCATACACCCAAAACCCAACAGAGGCTGATATCTTGAGAAGATTTTCGCCGATAGATTCGTACAATCAAGGGCACATTCCACAAAGGCACTGTTAGCGCCGCGACAAGTCCGACTTTATCAATAATGTCCAAAACTCTCACCTTATCTCACATAATGTTTATTCAGAAGGAATATATGATATCTCATATCTCTAGAACTATCAACATCCTATATCACTAAAATGCGTTCATGATCCTTCAGCCATTTCTCATAGTTTTTGTAATCCGGCATGT
>JADFSZ010000183.1 GCA_022560555.1 PVC group bacterium | reverse complement strand
AAGGGAAACTCCGCCGAGAACAATCGGACCGAAACTGAGGCTAAACATAATTTCCGCGAATACATAAACAACGCCGAGAATCACGATAGACAGAAGAAATCCGTTTTCAAAACCTGTGATCATCCAGGTTTGATTTGCGACAAGACGGCTAATAAGCAGGGAGCCAATCAACCCGGTCGCAACTAGATATCCCCCTTTAGATACGGAAAGACAAATCGGACCCCGTCCGGTGCTTGCGATACTCGCAAGCACCATGGAAAGAATATAAATCCCGATTGCAACATATAGAAAGCTTTGGGGAAACATAACGGATGATCATACGTCCCATTGGTAAAAAATGCAATTTTTTGCGTTCCTTCCTGAGGTGTCGTCACAAAAAAAATCACTCTAAGACATTAAAAACAAAATGATTACGATGAAATTTCTCTCGATTTTTTTATGATTTTGGGCATCACAAAAAAGCTCCATATCACGAGTCCGAGAACCCAGATCGTACCCGCATAGGTCAAATGCTGCGAATACGTTTTCGGTAAAAAATCCGCGATAAACCGGGTGAAAAGACCCACCGTCATTAAACAAGCGGCTGTCGAAAACATCGCGGACGGTCCTGTAAGCAAACGTTTGTACCCTCCATGGTTCAATATAACTCGTGTTGCAACGCAAATAATAGCAAGCGCAAATCCTCCGATAAAACATAAGTGGAGAAAGGCTAATTCGTGACTCGGCCATAATGTTTGGCCCCACATCCCGGCAATCACAAGCCACATGGAAAACATCAACCAACGGGATGTAATCTTGTCGCTAGCCGGCTTTCGATGAATTTTCATGTTGTATAAAAATCCAATAGTCACAAACAGAGCCTTGGTGAGACCAGCCGAAAAGGGACGGTAAAATGATTCGACAAAAAAAGCAAAGAGAATAATAGCGCCTATTATCGTATTTATCGCAAAAGCTCTGGAATAATTTTTTGATTTTTTTTCGGCATTATCGGCCCAGCCAAGGATGGAGCGAATCAAAAATCCTCCAACCCCTAAAAGAAGAAATACCGGGAAAGCTTGAAAGATCAGTGCTTTCGACAGATAATAAAATTCGCTCACATGCCACGAAAGTTTCATATAAATCAAAATGGTGATCAATTGTCCTAAAAGAACAGAAACGAACGCAAAGGGAAGAAAAATGAAGGAAGCCGGCAACGGACGGTGTCTTCTTTGTACGCGCGGGATCATTAAAAAGATAAACGTCAACATTGTGATGAAAAAGACAATATGCATCAAAAAAAACTTTTGGCATATCAAACAGATCACAGCCACTGTATGCAGGCAAGCGAGAAGGGAAAACTCCCTCCGATTGAGTGGAGAACCATCGGTTAAACGCGGGAGGGCCGTAGAAAGAAAACCAAGAACAAAGGCAAAAATAAATCCGTAAACCATCATCCATACATGCCATTTTGTTGTCACATTTTCAAACAGGATCCCCAACTCATGAAGCGGCCAAAACAAGACACCTAAAAAAGCATAAAGGATGCCTAAAGGAAAGAAAATACGAAACGGTTCTGAGGCGATTAATAAGCCGAGATTTTTCCAATCTAAAGTGAATATTTTTTTGGCTTTTTCATCCCAGACATCATGATCTTTATGTGCAAACAGTGCTATAAAACCTAAAGCAGCAATATCCATAAACAAAAGTGGGGCAAAAATCGGGGCCCCGTAAAGGAAACGATCTATCCATGAAGGCATCAAATTGTTTAGATCCGCGTGAAGATGAAAAACAAAACCGAGAAGGCCCGTTAGAGCCACGAGGATAAGCGCGATGAAAATCGAAATAGTATCCTGCCGGGTAAGCTTCTTTTTGAAAAACGCACCGAGAAGGACAAGGGTTCCGAAAATCGATACAAAGACCGCCGTCCATTCCACGGGCTCAAAAAATCCGTTACGGGCATGATCGAGAATGGACAAAATAAAATTCCCGAAAAATCCAAGACCTACGAGAAGAAAGAGCACTTGTTGTCTGGAAAAACGCGGGAGGCGCAGGGCCCCGTCCGCGACAAGTCCCACCAAACAAATTCCCGTGTAAGATAAAGGCGCTATGAGGGGTGCGGCATAAACAAAGCTTTTGAGGCTAAACTCGACCAAAAGGGCGCTTTGGATATGATAAAAAAGGCCCAAAAGACCGATGAAAACACCCCCTGTCATAATCCCAATAAAGAGGTACCGAAAATTTTTCGAAGGGCGCCTCTTGAGCGAGTAGAGAAGAGCTCCTGATCCTCCCAAAAAGGAAAAAATCAGGGGGTACCAATCCTCTTTACGGTCAAACGGACCGTAAGAATGCGCAAGCCCAACATCCAGCAACAAAAACAACAGATTGGAGCTAACAAAAAGAAGGAGAACTCTGCGCGGATCAAAAAAAAGTTCCTTCTTATTCATGATGCTGGGTGGCCTTGTTTCTTCTGAGCGTTTTGGCCATTTCTTCGATTTCGACCCATTCTCTCAACATCTCATAATTTCCATGCCATTGAGTAAAGTCGGCCCCGCCCATAAAAGAGCCGTGTTTGACTGTTCGTCCCCAATGATGCCATAAATTAAAAAACTTGAATTCAATCGGTTCATCAAACGGGGCCTCTGTGAGCAACCCTTCATCGCGAAGTTCACGTTCAAGTTTTTGAGCCTTTTTAACTTTTTCATTCGTGCTGGGGATAGACAGGGCCGCTCGTTTATAAAATTCATCGACATGTGTACTCGCATGACATTCTAGACATATCTTTTTCATACTGAGCTCGGCCATTTTGGCATGCGGACGTTTTTCAGTTACAGGAGCAAAAAGATAGTAACTAAGTCGTTCTCCCACATCGTGCGTCATCGAGGATTTGCCCAAGCCGGACATATGGCACGTTGAGCATGTCGGAGTATCCTGATGCTCAACAGTTAAATCACTGGGACGGACATCCAGATTTTGTTTGTCTCGCCTCACTTGAAACTGTATGCCGTGTTTGGATTCATTAAAAATTTCCAGCTGTGCGTGATCAGGTCCCATATGACATGACCCGCATGTCACAGGGGTCCGTGCCATAGCCACGGAAAACTCGTGACGCCCATGACACTTCGTGCAATCT
>JADFSZ010000021.1 GCA_022560555.1 PVC group bacterium | reverse complement strand
AGATGAAAAACAGATGGCCGTGCTCCGTGAAGAGATTAGTAAAAAGGATCGGGATGTGAATAAGCTTTCTCTGAAAATCCAACAAATTGAAAAAGCCAAAATCGATCTAAAAATCCTGAAGGACCAGTATGCAACTATGGACAAAGAAAAAATGAAGATCACGGAGGATAAGCGGAATTTTCAAACCGATCTTTTAGCTGCTCAAAAGGCAAACAATGAATTAAGCGGTAAAGTCCAAGATCAAAGCGAAAAATTTAAGAATCTTGACCGACTGTATCAAATGCTTGTCAGTGAAACCGGTGAGATTAAGGCGAAAAATAAGGAATTGAATCACCGGCTGGATATGCTGTTTGAAGAGAAGCGTGATCTTACCCGGAAGGTCCGGGACCAGGACCTTCGTCTCAAAAACACAAAAATTGTGGTTGCCGGCTTGGAAGAGGCAGAGGGAGAGCTTGAGAGGATGTGGTTTTTAAAGGTGAGTGACGTTAACAATCTGTTGGAGCAGGAAAAGAAGACATCTCAAGATCTTTTAAGCGAGAAGACGCAAATGTCCGTCAACCTTAATAAAATGACGCAGGATTATTTTGAGTTGAAAGATGCGAATGTTGAGCTTGAGGGGAAATATGTCGTATTGCTCAGCGAAAGCAAAGAATTGGAGCAATCCATTGTTGCGCTGGATGAACGGCAAGATCAAGCGATCGCGGGACAAAACGAGCTGTTGAATAGAATTGAAGAACGTCATCGTCAGCAAAAGCTTCAAAGTGAGCAAGAGATTGCGTCTCTCAGAAGACAAATTGAAGAAGTGACAAGTGATTTGGTTGGGAGCGAACAAAAAGTGCAGATGTTTGAATTTCGCTTAAAAGATATCACAAACCTCATGGAAGTGACTCGAAAGGAAAATAGCTATTTAAAAGGCAGAATTGATAGATTAAACATTGCCTTGAAAGATAGGAAAAACCTCAAGGCCCATGCGGTGTCTAAGAAAAACGAGTTGGATGAACCCGTCCATGAGCCTATGGGTGCATCATCGAAAGAATCGAGCCAAATTAAAAAGGAACTGGCCCAACAGATTGAGTCGTATCAGCAACAAGGAAAGTATTTGTCCACTCAAATTGCCCAAATGAGGCGAGAAAGATTGGTGAAAAATGTTCATAATCGGCGTAAACTAACGAATCTGGATGATTCTCCGACCGAATCCGGTCTGAACTCCTATGATCAATTAAAAGTCGCAAAACATATTGACAACGGGAATCGATATCTCGAAAAAGAAGATTTTAATACCGCTATGAGAGAGTTTTACGCGGCGACAAAATTGGATCCGTTGAATATCGGAGCCCGGATTAATCTCGGAGTTGCATATTTAAAAAAGAAAATGTATTCCTCCGCGATATCAGAATTTCGAAAAGCGACCAAAATTGATCCCCAAAATGTTGTTGCGTACAAAAACCTGGGGCTAGCCTATTACAAACTGAATAACTATAGTCTCGCTGTCAAAAATCTTGAAATAGCCTTAAAAATCAACCCGAATGACACATCTGTTCTTTCCGGTTTGGATGTGATTCATGGAAAAACTTTGAATGCGTCGGAGGCAGATTCCCTTTTGGATTCTCAAATATTCGATGAAGTTATTTCAGAGAACTAATCTGATCAATCCCTTTCAAGTAAACATATGAAATTAAAGCAGGATAAGAAATGGAAGGCCCTGATTGTTGGTTTTGAGAAAGAATCTCTGGCTGAATTGAAAGGCTTGGTGGACACATTAGGGATGAGAGCCGTTGAGACCGTCGAATTTAAGTTCAGGGGAATATGCGCGCATTCGCTGCTATCATCGGGACGCTTAGAGAGAGTAAAAGAACGTGTCCTCGCCGGAAGGATGGATACGGTGGTATTTGACAATGAATTAACTCCTGCCCAGTATAAAAATCTTGAAAAGAGTTTGAAATGTGTAGTTGTTGATCGAACGGAACTGATTTTACAAATCTTTGCCTTGCATGCCAAAACGAGTCAGGCAAAACTGCAAATTGAAATAGCTCAATTGCGATATTTAATGCCCCGACTCAGAAAAATGTGGACGCATTTTTCACGCATTCACGGCGGCATAGGCGGGCGCGGAGGATTGGGGGAAACACAACTTGAAATCGACCGGCGTCGATTGAGTGATCGTATCAACCGTCTTGAAAAAAAACTGAAAATTATTTCTCGTCGGGCAGATCAAGAGGTTCAGGCCCGTGAAAATTGTTTTAAAATCGTACTCATTGGATACACAAATGTGGGTAAGTCAACTTTGCTGAATCATCTGACAGGGGCTAATGTTTTGGTAGATGATAAACTATTTGCCACCCTTGATACGGTTTCGCGTAAAATTAAATTTAAAAATGGCGTTCCTATTGTCATTACCGATACGGTAGGATTTATCAATAAATTGCCCCATAATCTGGTGGCTTCTTTTACCGCGACATTAACGGAAATTAATCATGCTGATTTGCTTGTTTATGTTCTTGGCGCTAACGAAAGAAATCCTCAAAATCAATACGACACAATTAAATCAGTTCTAAAAGAACTGGGAGCTCACGATAAACCGTATTTAACGGTTTTTAATAAAATTGATGCTGTTAAAGAGCGGTTTCGAATCGGTGAGCTCAAGGGTGTTTATAACGATGCCTATTTTGTATCCGCGACTAAAAAAATTGGATTAAAAAAGCTGACAAATGCCTTTATAAATGAAGCAGAGAAGTGTTTTTCACGTGTGGATGTGACCTTAGGGTTTCATGAGGGGCAATGGTTGGATTATTTTAAGAAGCATGGTAGAATATTGAAAATTCAATATGTGCCTGAAGGGGTTCGCGTATCCTCTTTCATATCTCAAAACGTACTGAATCACTTTTACCATAATCGGAATTAAAATGACTTTCTCAAGAACAAGCATCTTAACGGGGCTGTGGTTTTCGGCACTTATCGCGGTTATTTTTTTGCCGACGTTTTCCTGGATGGTCGATCGTTGGACGGCTCCGGATTCCTACTATTCTCATGGGTTTCTTATTCCGTTTGTTTCCGGATTTATCGTCTGGAAAAAAAAGCATTTGCTGCGAGAAATAAGTACAGAAAATCCCGCATTTTGGGCTTGGATATTTATGGGCAGTGCTTTTGTGCTCCAGATTATGAGTGCCGTGTGGAGAATTTATTTTACCCAGGCCTTGGCATTTCTCTTGCTGATTTTTGGAGCTTTATTGTTTTTTTATTCCCCGCGAGTCGTTAAGAAGCTTCTCTTCCCGGTTCTTTTTCTGTTTTTTATGATCCCCATGCCGCTTGATGTTATTGCGAAGCTTAATCTGGAACTCAAAATGTTCGCGGCAGATTGTGCCGTAAGTATGGTAAGAACATTGGGGGTTTACTGCGTTCAGGATGGGAGTCATATTCATTTTATGAATGCCTCGATAACCGTTGGTAACGTGTGTAGCGGATTACGGTCTCTTATCTCCCTTCTAGCTTTAGGGGCCATTGTTGCTTATTTAGCGCGTGGGACAGGACTAAAAAAAATCCTGATATTTTTTGTGTCCTTTCCTACGGCCATTATTGCCAATGTCGCACGGATTGTTCTTCTTTGTCTCATTGCCAATCGTTGGGGGGTCGAGGCCGCGACAGGTTTTTTTCATGACTTTTCGGGACTCCTTATTTTTGGGGTGGCGTATCTTCTGTTATTTTTCTTTGAATCCCTTTTAGGGATTAAGTGGCTACGCCCATTAATGGCGACAAAAAACACTTCCTAAGAGGCTTGTATTTCTTATAGTTTGGAGGCCCCTGCCAACAAATGTTAAATAAATCAAACGAGGTCTATTTTACATATAAGCAGTGTCATGTCTATGATTTGTACCCATATTTGGAGTCACTACGTTCATTAAAGTGAACATACTCAGAGTGTATATCTGATTTTACGACAATTTTTAGCATATTGTAAAGTACTTATAAATAAAAGATTATAGATAATTCAACTTGATCAGAGCACCATACAGAGTTGGCATAATCATTGCACTAGAATGAGCTAATATTAGAAGCAAAGCATATGAGTATAGACTGAAAAAGTAGTAGGGGGTGTCAGAAGGGGAATCGGAAAGGAACATGGGGAATGATTGATTCTAAACCCAGTGAAAAGGATCGTCGTAAATACCGAAGGCTTGATTTGAATCTGCCGATTGCATTTGAAATTCTCGAAGAGGATACGCGTGATTGCTCTATCAATTTTGCCAAAACGCGTAATGTAAGCACAGGCGGGGCGTATTTTGAATCCATTTCAGATACCCGAATCAAACCGGACATGAAGCTGAAGATCGTTTTTGATACTCCGGAGAGCCTGAACTCGTTTGGGCTGAATAACGTTTTCAAGAGTCCAAAATTAGAAGCTGTTGCCAAAGTGGTAAGAGTTACTGATGTTGTTGAGGAGGATCAAGAAAACGATGTCATGACCCGTAAAGTGGGCATAGCCGTGAGTTTTGATGAAGATTTAAGAATTCTTTTTTAAGGATAAATTGTTTTAATGAAAAAGCTTTTTTAAGGACAAATTATTTTTAATGAAAAATATTTCAATCAATAAAAAAGCATTTTAATAACAAAGCTGTTTTAAGGAAAAAATCCATTTTAAGGGAAAGATCATGCCGGAACCAAGCAGCATTATATTAATTTCAAGCGGATTGGGCGGAATCCTCATTCGATACGTCCGGGTGCAATTTGCGAATGTCAAGCGGGCGGTTGATATTGCGGTTGTTGTTCTGACGCTCCCGTTAACGGTTCCGATGACGTTTCTTCTGGCTTTCATTGTGAGAAAGACAAGCCCCGGGGCCGCCTTTTATTCTCAGGAGCGTGTTGGATTGGATGGCGAGATCTTTCACATTTACAAGCTCAGGAGCATGCGCCTAGACGCTGAAGAAAAAACTGGCCCCGTGTGGGCATCGGTAGGGGAGGATCCTAGGATAACAAAGTTCGGCCAATTTCTCAGAAAATCTCATTTGGATGAATTGCCTCAGCTATACAATGTGCTCATTGGGGACATGAGCATTATCGGACCCCGGCCTGAGCGGCCGTTCTTTGTGAATAAATTAACCCGTGATTTGCCTGATTATCAGAAGCGTATGCAGATTAAACCCGGGATCACGGGGCTGGCACAGGTGCTTCAAAAGGCCGATGAGACTCTTGATGACGCGAGGAATAAATTAACGTATGATCTGGCCTATATCAAGCGCGCCGGTTGGTTTACGGATTTTTTGATTGCTATTAGAACATGTTTAAAAATGATTCTTGGAGATCGACTGTTTAGCAAGAATAAAAAAATGAGAAAATTAAAAGTTTTTTCAAGAAAAAACAATAAAATTGCATCACAGAGAGTGTAAATCAAAGCGCTTGTCTCTCTGCTGTTATTTACTCTCTTTGTGGATTGTGTTATGATATACGCGAATGAGGTAAGCCCTTATGGAAAGACGTCAAGCCCTAAGAAAACCCGTCAAAATTCCCGTCAAATATCAATTGGATAGTGTCGTCCATGGTGTGCTTACCCAAGACCTTAGTGTGGGCGGACTCTGTTTTATTGCCAATCATTTTTTGGCAAAATCCTTAAAAATTCCGATGACCATTGCCTTTGATTTTTCTGAATATCCTGTAAAGCTTATGACTTGTGTAGCCTGGGTCGCGAGTATGCCATATGGCGAACAGTATAAAATCGGGATTCAGTTTCAGGGCATGCAGTATTCTCATCGAAATCAAATCGAAGAGCTTGTCAATCAGGATTAAAAGAAGATCAGAGAGCCTGATCAATCCTCTTGATCAACTCGAGGGCTTTATCGTAGTCGGCAAAATCGGTCCCCATCCCCAAAGCGGTATTTAACTCTTGACGTGCGGTTTTGAGATCGCCTTTATGATGAAGGATGGCTCCTAAGTGGTAATGAAGAGAAGGATGGTCAGGCATAAGCTCAATAGCTTCGATCATTTTGTTTTCGGCCCGTCTCATTTCCCCTTTAAGATAATAAACCCATCCAAGGGTGTCTTTAATACTTCCTTCCGTTTTTGAGAAGCTTTCTGCCGCGAGCGCGTGCTCCAAAGCTTTATCGAGATCAATATTGTCTGTCGCGAGAAGCCAAGCCGCATTATTGAGGGCGGCCGAATTTTTAGGGGCGAGTTCAATGACTTCCTCATAGCTAGCTAGCGCATTTTTCGGGTCATTTTGAGTCTCATACACCATGCCAAGTTGCATCCACGCGGATGCGTTGTCCGGCGCGAGCTCGATGGCCTTTTTAAAATGAAGAATAGCTTTAGCCGGAAGCGCGTGGGTCATATAAATATTGCCGATATTTTGGTGGAGCTGGGGTGTTTCACCGCTGGATAACAGATCCTTGTAAAGACTGAGAGCTTCATCTGTTTTGTCGGTGAGGGCAAGGATTGTCGCGAGCATTTTTTTAAGGAAAGGTTGTTCCGGCGCAAGAGCAAGAGCTTCCCGATATTTGGATGTTGCGAGGTCATACCATTGAAATGAAGCAAAAGTAATGGCATTGTTGGTCGCCACCAAAATTTTTGATTGATTTTGAGGGAGATCTTTTAAATGATCGGCAAACTTCAAGTAATAGTCCTTATCCATGGGTAAAATACTTGTGCTTTTAGAAATTTCACTAACGGCTTCGTCCGTCTGATCATTGAGCATAAGGATATTGGCTTTAACGATGGCCGGATAAACTTTGTCAGTGAGGCGACGGATGGCTTTTTCACTAAAATCAAGAGATGCTTCCAGATCATTTTGCATGTAAGAAAGCCAGGCAAGGGCTTGGTCAATTTGTCCCTGGTAGGGATTACCAAGGTTTTGTCCCGCTGTAAGAAAAGCTTGAACGGCGTTCTCAATATTTCCCTGATAAAGATGTGCGAGCCCCAATTGAATGAAAGCGGTCTGATTATTTGGATCGTTTTGAATGATGCTCTCCAGCTGTTCTTTCATGAGAGGAATCTGATTTTCCTTTAGGTAAATGCTTGAAAGCAGCATGCGCGCATAATTGTTTGTCGGGATTATTCTCGTGACCTCTTTAAGGTGCCTTTGGGCTTCTGAGAGATGTTTCCGTTCATGGTGAAGGGTGGCAAGCTTGAAATGAGCGTTAGCTGCGTCCGGATTGATCTTAAGAATTTGGTTGTAGGTTTTGATGGCTGTATCAAATTCCCTATTCTTTTCGCTCATAAGGGCGAGTCCGAAAAGAGCCTCGATGGCATTCGGATTTTGATTGAGGACATCTTTGTATTCGGCATTGGCTGAATTATAATCGCGCAGAGCGATGTAGATGCGCGCTAAATTTATATAAGCAGGAATAAAATCCGGGTCGATATTCTTTGCGATTTTAAAAGTTTCAATGGCAAGTTGAGAATCCCCGGACTGCAGATAGGCAAGTCCCAAGACATTATAGGCTCCGAGATTATTTTGGTCCCGATCAATTGCTTTTTTGGCGTTGTCAATAGCGCTTGCGGAATTTTTCTGCGTAAGTTCGAGAACGGCAAGATTAAGAAAGCCTTTGGAAAAATCCGGATCAATCTCTATGATGTCTTTAAAAACGGCTTGAGCTTGATCAATACGGCCCATGGCAATATAAGTCATGGCGAGAGTTCGTAGAAGTTTGGTATTGTCCGGATAATATTCGAGCAAGTCCTTTGTTAAACTTACTGCCTCGTCATGCCAGCTGTTTTGAAGATATATCTTTGTGAGAAAGTATCCTGCTTGGATATTTTGTGGATTTGTGTTTAATGTTTGACGGAATTCACGAATAGCCTGCTGCATCTGCCCCGTGTTAGCCAACGCGATAGCGAGACGCAAATGCGCCTCTGACCAATCAGGTTTCGATGAAATGATACGTTGGTAAATAACGATAGCCTCATCAAATTCTTGCTTTTCAAAATAAATATTCCCTTTAAGGTAGGATGCGGGGATGTAATTTCTATTTTTCCTGAGAATTTCTTCGGAAATTTCTAAAGCTGTATCATATTTTTTTTGAAAGAAAGCCATGTTGGCTTTGCTGAAATGAGCCATAAGGTTATCCGGCGCTAATTCCAGGATTTTATTAACCACTTTATAGGCCTCTTCAAAATTTTCCTGAAGGGCATAAATGTCCGCGAGAAGAAATCGGGCTTGGAGATTTTCCTTGTCGATATCATTGATGATGGCCAAGGCTTCTTTAGTAGCCTTGTCGTAATCAAGTTCAAGTGAATGCAAACGAATCAGGCTGAGTCGGGGATCGATGAGTTGAGGGGACATTGACACGGCCTTTTGGAAATATTTAGTAGCCTCCCCGCTGTTTTGAAGTTTTAAGTTGATTTGACCTAAAAGTATGTAAGCATCCGCGTTGTCCGGATTGTTTTGGATAACCAGCAGAGCCCTTTCTGATGCCATTTCAGATTCCCCCTTGGCTAAGTGGCAATAACCCAGCTCAAGTGTGGCCAAGGAGTGACTGGGACTTAACTCTAAGCATTTTTCCAGATATTCTTGAGCTTCAGTGAAGTCGTTGGTGTTTCGAAACGCTTGGCCGATGAGAAAGAGGATTTCAGCGGACTCGGGCCTGAGCAGAAGGGCTGACTTGTACTCTCTAATCGCTTCACTGTATTTTTTAATTTTCGCATAAATTCTTCCTGTTTCCATGTGACTTTTGAAGGACCCGCTTGCTTTTTTCGAGCACCCTGAAAAACATAAAAGACCGGTGAGTATCAAAATAAATGTTTTTTGATTGATCCGTGCCGGAATTCGGATTTTCATATGTCCCCCTGGTTTTTATGGAGATTGTATTTTTTCATTTTATGAAACAAAGTAGTGCGGTTTATTCCGAGCATATGGGCCGTACCTTGACGGTTCCAATGATTTTTGTCCAGCGCCATTTTGATAATTTTCCTTTCAGGTCCGGCGAGAGAGTCTTCGAGGGATTTGATGTTGTCGGTTGAGGACAAAAGAGTGTCCGTTAAGTTTGTTTCTTTAACGATGGAGAGATAGCTTTGGGTGATTATCTTTTCTTTGCAAAGAACAACAGCACGCTCAACAACGTTCTCAAGCTCACGGATATTTCCCGGCCATGTATAATTATGAAGCTCCGTCATAGCATCAGGTGAAAATTCATGAATATCTTTATTGTTCTGCTTGCAAAATTTTTCGAGAAAATGGTGGGCAAGAATTTTGACGTCTGTTATACGTTCACGCAGGGGAGGGATATGAATGGATATCACATTGAGCCGGTAAAAGAGATCTTTGCGAAATCTATTTTCGTGGACTTCCTTTTGAAGGTCGTGGTTGGTTGCCGCGACCACGCGTGTGTCTACTTCAATAGTTTCTGTGCCCCCGACACTTTCAAATTTTTGATCCTGCAGAACTCTAAGGAGCTTTAGTTGTAACGCCGGGGAGGCTACGGCAATTTCATCCAGAAAAATGGTTCCTTTGTCTGCCATGGAAAACTTGCCAAGTTTGTCATTGAGAGCCCCTGTAAAGGATCCTTTGACGTGGCCGAAAAGCTCGGATTCAAGAAGAGTTTCCGAGAGCATCCCGCAGCTGACTTCAACAAAGGGCTGACTTGCCCGTCCGGAAAATTTATGAATGGATCTTGCGATCATTGATTTTCCGGTTCCGCTTTCCCCGGTAATAAGAATGGTGGCGTTGGAATCAGCCACGGTATGAACCAGTTCGAGAATCTTTTGGAATTTGTAATCCTGGCCCAAAAGCAGGGAGTCTCCCGATTCGCTGATTTGTAGAATTTGTTCTTTTAATTTTTCGTTTTCGTTTTTGAGAGCTTGTTGTTCTAAAGATCGCTGTATCACCACTTTGACCTGCTCATCCAGAAGCGGTTTCGTGATATAGTCATACGCTCCGTATTTTATAGACTCAACGGCATTTTCAATCGTTCCATAACCCGTGATCAAGATCACGATAACGTGTGAATGAAACTTTTTAACTTCCTTTAAGAGATCAATCCCGGACATTCCCGGCATGCTGATGTCTGACAAAATAAGATCTATTTGGGTGTTTTTAAGGTGCTCCAGAGCTTCGTGACTATCGGCGGCAACTTGGGTTTCGTAGTTCTCTTCATTCAGCATAGCTGCCAAAGATTTCCTGATAATCAAATCATCATCGACTATGAGAATTTTATTTTTATGCATGTTTAGTTTACTCCTGATTTTAGTGTTTGAACTCCCGCATGATCCGCGGGCAAAATGATCGTGAATGTTGTTCCTTCGTTTTCAATGCTCTTTACTTCTATTTTTCCGCGGCACTTTTCAATGATTCCCATGCAAATGGATAAGCCGAGACCGCTTCCCTTCCCCTTGGGTTTTGTGGTAAAAAATGGATCAAAAATTTGTTTGAGAATATGAGCCGGAATGCCTTTGCCTGTATCCTGAATCTCAAGGAGGATATCATCCTGTGCCGAACTTGTTCGAATTGTAACCGTCCCGTTTTTATCGATTGAATCTATGGCGTTTTTAATTAAGTTGGTTAACACTTGAAAAAGATTTCCGGTTAAAACCTTTGGAAGCCCATCGCTTAGTTGAGTAATGATGCGTATATTATGGCTCATGGCCGTGGGGCTCATTGCCTTAACAGCGTCCCGGATTGTTTCATTGATTTGGTTTTTTTCGCTTGACGGCTGCATGCCGCGTGAAAATTCAAGGAGCGAACTGATAATTTGCGCCATGCGAATCAGTCCGGCTTTTGACTCGTTTAAGTAGTCCAGTATCTCTTCGTTAGAGGTGTCTTTGGGAATTTTAGAGAGGGTCAGGTTGACGAATCGTAAAATTCCGTCTAAAGGATTATTCAGCTCGTGAGCCACTTTTGCCGCGAGTTTTCCGACAATCGCGAGCCGTTCAGAGTGGGCCAGTTTTTGCTCGATTATGATCTGTTCCGTGACATTATTGACAACAAGAATCCCGCCGATCAGCTCGCCTTTTTCGTCGAAAAAAGGGCTGATGATAAAATCGAGGTAAAGAGGGTTGCGGTTTTTTTGGGTGTATTCATAATGCCCTATACGTTTCGTCGTTTGCTTATGAATGACCTGGTGATAAACAGTATTCCATGTTGTCGCATCAAACAAGCCTAAATCGGATATAGCAAAGTCTTTAGGAAGAAATTTCTCAAGATTGAGCAAAGTTTTGATGGCGTTATTGGCATATGTGATGGATAATTTTTTGTTAAAAACAATAAGACCGATAGAAAGACTTTTGATAATGTTCTCGTTGTACTGCTTTAAGGCTGACAAGTCCTGGTTTTTTTGAACAAGTTCTTGTGTGGCATGATCGATCTGTTTTGTGAGATTCTTATTTAAATCATCAAGCAAATTAAAATGGCGAATATTCGCAATCGCACTAGCGGCGTGCCCCGCTAAAATGGCTAGTAGATTTACGTCGCTTGGGGTGAAGGATTTTTCGTCTTTTTTGTTTGTTACGTTGATGATCCCGATTAATTTATTTTGTGTAAGAAGGGGCACACACATAAAAGATTTCGATCCGTATCTTGGGGATGTTTTTTGAATTTGAGAGGCTTCCTTGTCAATGTCACGCACGAGAAGGGGTTTCTTTTCTAATGCGACACGCCCAGAGATCCCCTGGCCGACTTTTTGCCGTGTTCCGATCACCGAAGGGTCGTGCTCCCCGGAGACGGCTGTGAGGACGAGATATTCCGGATCTTGATCGTCCATAAGGAAAATCGACGCGAGTTGTGAACCAAGAATTTTTTTGCAGTTTTCCAGGATAAAATTTTGGAGTTCGGACATATCGGTGAATGCGCTGATTGCAGACGTTAAAGAATTCAGGTAAAATAAATTATCAACTTGCCGGCTCAATTCGATACTGACGGATTCAAGGTGTCGTGTTTTTTTGAGCTCGCTTTCAAGATGGATGTCTTTGTTCTCCAGATCCATTTGATTGAGGGCGTTTTTGATTGTGACAAGAATGGATGCGGCATCCAAAGGCTTGGTTAAATAGTCATAAGCTCCCTTTTTTATGGCTTGTACGGCGCTTGTGATGGAGCCGGACCCGGTCATGATGATGACGCATGTTTTGCAATTTTTGGATTGTATTTCTTCCAAAAGTTCCATCCCATTCATATGTTGCATGTCGAGATCGGTTAAGACGAAATCAAAGGTGTGTTTGTTGAGCCGTTCCAGGGCTTCGAGACCATTATTAGCTGTTTGGACATTAAAGCCTTCATCCGTGAGTATGTCCGAGATAAATTGCTGTATCCCTTTATCCTCATCGACAGCTAATATGTTGATTTTTTTTACCATAAGTGCGAGTGTTGTTGATTTTGTGAAACGAGAACTAATAAGTGTAGCAAAAAAACGACAAATGTCAACAAAAATAAGCATACATTTAGCTTTTTGTCAAACTCGGTTAGAACTATAAGTAATTGATAGAACAAAAGATAACTAAAGAAAATCCTTAGATTTCTCTGAATCATGTTTGCAGGGGTCTTTATTTGTGGAGATAATGAACGTAAAAAGGGATATCGTGTGGTTAAGATCAGTGTCATAATTCCAACATATAATCGCAGAGACATGATCAAATCGGCTATTGAATCCGTTTTTAGGCAGTCTTGGAGAGACTACGAATTGATCATTGTGGATGACGCTTCCGGCGATGGCACCGGGCCCTGGATTCGGCAGACGTATCATGATCGTCTCAAATATATCATGACGCAGCACGGCGGAGTCAGCCATGCGCGCAATATCGGTATATCTCACGCGCAAGGAGAATTTATTGCCTTTCTTGATTCCGATGATTATTGGTTGGAGCACAAGCTTCAAACGCAAATGGATCGAATGATCGCGAATCCTCACTATTTAATTTCACATACCCAAGAGAAGTGGTTTCGAAACGGTGTTTTTCTGAATCAAAAAAAGAGCCATCAGCAAAAAGGAGGGAATCTCTTTCGTAAATCTTTAAAAATGTGCTCCATCGGCATGTCGACAGTTATGGTTCGTAAAAATCTTTTTCATCGAATCGGGCTTTTTGATGAATCGTTACCGGCCTGTGAGGACTATGATTTATGGTTGAGGGCGACATCTCAATATCCTGTGCTGCTGATTCCGGAGGCCTTAACGGTTAAACAGGGGGGGCATCCGGATCAACTATCTCATCGGTATCCATCGATGGATCAATTCCGCATCCGTTCTATTGTCAATTTGATAGAGTCAGCTTCCTTGACGGAGTCTCAAAGGCAGTGTGCCGAGCAGGAATTGGACCGTAAGGGATATGTCCTCGCGAATGGGTGTTTTAAAAGAGACAAAAGAGATGAAGGGAATAGCTATATACAGCTGATAAAAAAATACTGTACAAAGACCCCTTTTATAGATAAGTTGACATAGGTATTGTGCGTGCTTAATTCAATTGGCATGGGTATTGCGCCAATTAAGTCATGCAAGGAGGTATCATGCGAAAGATGAAAAATATAAAGGCGTTTACTTTGGTGGAAATTATGATCGTTGTTGCGATTATCGGCCTCCTTGCGGCCTTAGCCATTCCGAACTATATCAAGTCACGAGCCCGTTCAGGAGATGCCCGATGCTTGAACAATTTTCGGCAAATTGTCAGCGCCATAGAAGGAATTGCTATGGAAGAAGATTTACCTTTGACAGGAGTAGGGGTGATCAACTGGAATGCGGCCCCGGCGCCCGGAACGTTTGGTACCGTCGGAGCTTTAAGTTACTTGAGAGTCGCACCTGTTTGTCCTTTAGGAGGGACGTATGTGGCTGTAGGTGCCGCGAATGGGAACATTCAGATGACCTGTGACGGGACAGGGCACAGTTTGACATTTCTCTACAACGCGGGAGCTTTTTGGCAAATGCAGTAGGCCTGGTCTTCCGATAAGCTGCGCTTCTCAAAATCCAGGCACGAGATATTTTGGGTTCCAGGTATGGGGAGGTAAGGCAGGACCGCGTTGAAATCAATGTATCAGGCACCCGTTTTTTGAGACGGGTGTTTTTATGTGAGCCTTGATGTAAAAACAATTTTACTCATATTGTAAAGAAATTTTGACTATTTGAACTAAATCACTAAACAGTGAATCGTATAACACATTTATTTCAAAGGCGTAACTTCAATAATGCTGTCTTGGCATTTGGTTTGCGTTCTATAATTCAAATCGAAGACAAAAACCTTAAAAGGAGGGAGAATTATGATGCATTTGCAAAGAAATGAAAAAGGTTTTACGCTGGTCGAAATCATGATCGTGGTTGCGATCATCGGACTTTTGGCGGCTCTTGCTATTCCGAACTTTATCAAGGCGAGAAACCGTTCCAGAGACAGTATCTGTGTCAATAACATGAAGGTTATTGCCTCAGCTATCGAGCAGGTTGCGATGGAAGAAAACCTGAATATACTCGGGGCAGGTGTTATTGGTTGGAACGCTGGCGCTGCGGTAGGAACATTTGGTACTACCGGTGCGACAGCTGAT
>JADFSZ010000182.1 GCA_022560555.1 PVC group bacterium | reverse complement strand
TAACTAAAAGCCTGACAATCGTTTTTTGTCCGTTGAGTGACGCAATAATAATAGGAGGATTCTCATTTTGATCTTTTTCGTTTAAATTAGCGCCTTTATCTAACAGGTTTTGAACAACAGCGATATGCCCGTTTTGAATAGCCGCGTTCAACGAAGTCTTATGTAAAAAGCTTATATGATTAACGGATGCGCCATAATTTACAAGCGTTTGCACAACGTCACTTTGTCCCTCTGCGGCCGCGAGAATGAGAGCCGTATCGGACTCATAATTTTTGTCCTTTGCGGACGAATTTTTGCTCAGGATCAATTGCATCACATCTTGATAGCCGGCTTCGGCCGCGAGCATCAAAGGCGTGTTTCCGGATAAATCCCGATCCCCGATATTCGCTCCGTTTTCGATAAGTATGCGGACAATTTCCGTATGCCCGAGAGAAGCCGCAAAAAGCAGCGCTGTTTCGTTCAGCTTGCTTTTGGCCCTGACATTGGCACCATAGTCCAAAAACATTTTGACAATCTTTTTATGGCCTTGGAGGGATGCGATCATTAATGGAGATTTTTTAAGTTCATCCGTCTGATTGACGTCCGCCTCTGCCTCAACAAGTTCTTCAACAAAATTTTCGAGCCCTAATCGCGCGGCATCCGTTAACGGTGTGTTTCCGCTCTTGTCTCCTTCATCGGGATCTTGCCCCTGAATGAGAAGACTTCTTAGTTGTTTGATATCAACACCGATTACAGCTTCCGAAAGAGGACTGATCAAGAGATTGAGGGCAGGGGTCGTTTTAATCTCGGAATCCGGCTCAGCGCTATCTGCTTCCTGAGCCAAACCAAAGGCAGGTAACGCCAAAAACACGGTGAGAAAAATCAAAAGTCCATTTTTCATTTCACTATAAAACTATTTTAGTTTTCTCTCTTTCGTCCTTCATCACTCAATATTTATTTCATCCGAGACTTTGGTACATGTGACATCAAATCCCCAGTTATTTTGGCCTGTCATCTTTGTTCCATTATCAGTTATCGTCATAGTATCAATAAATCCGGTATCCCATCTAACCTCGATCGTACTGCCTTCGCTCGTCCAGATGCCTGTGAACGGTTTGGATCGTTTGGTTGATGTGTCTGATTCGTCCACTTCGCGTCTGGCCGCTGATGCACGGTACCGACCGCTGCGTTTATAGGGTGTTTTGGTTTTGAAAACATGTTTCATTATGCAGGTTCCGTCGTCCTTAAAACCGGCAAGGGAATTGCTGAATGCCACCCACCTTTTCCATGTGCCTATAACATCAGCACGACCAAATGTCTCATATGTGACAACTTGGGTCCGGGTCTCCACGATTAATGCGCTGCCCGCAAGTGCATAGGCCAGGGCTACAATTCTGTCCGGAATCCGTTCGGCATTTCCCACCTTAACATCCACGGCTTTGATAATCTCACCGCTCCGGGTATCAATGAGTCTAGCTGTAACAGACGTTGTGTTTCCCCATTGAAGCACACTTCCTGTTACAATGGCCTCTACCCCGAAAAGCTGTCCCGCTTTCGCAATCGTTTCTTCATCAACCAAACCGCTTGCAGAAAACGCCTGCTCTTCTAAAACTTTCGCAAGAAGAACCCGTTCATTCAAGATGAATTTTCCCGTATCCACTAGCGCGCTGATCATCCATTCCGCGATGATGGCTCCGGCATCGGAAATCCCGATGTCTCCCTTGACCTGAAACTCCACAACGGCCACAGTCATTTTATCAGTGATAATTTCGGCTTGGACAGTAAAAGGTATGCTGATAAGGAGAGCTGAGATAAAAAAGATAATTAACGATCTATTTTGCTTAGACAATCTTTCTCCTTGCTCCTTCGGGGGCGCTTTCAAAAAAGTCACTTATTGCCTTCTGTTAAATCATGAGATTGTCTTTTTATCAAACTCATTATATCTTGGCGCTTTTGCTACCTCCCTTATCTTGGGGAGGTGAATCTTTATAACAATGAGGATCGATCAGGTGTTTGTTGCGAACCCTTCAATTGATTTATAAATTCTTCGAGTTCTTCGGCTTCATCAGAACCCATTTTTTTTAAAATCTTTAATTCCTTCTCTGCGAGCTTAAATTTTCCCATTTCCGCGTAAGCTTCTCCGAGATACTCATGGGCTTCTTCCAGTTTTGGGTCGAGTTTGATGGCTTTTTTATAATAATTTACGGCCTTCGAATGGCGCCCCTGTTTTCGATAACAGTATCCAAGATTGCTGAAGGCTTCTGCATAGCCAGAATCAATTCTTACGGCTTTCTGATATTTTTGAGCGGCCTCTTTGAATAATTTTTGATCCTGCAATTTTTCGCCCCGGACAAACCATTCATTGGCCTTTTTCCTATTTTCATCTGCTTGTTTACTGCTTTGTGTGGACGACTTTTGCCGAGGCGCCGGTTTTGAAGAGGCCCCACTCGCAAAAGCAAACGTGATAAAAATCATGGTGAAAAACAAGAGCCCAAAAGAAAGGGTAAATCCCGACCCGCGAGTACATCTCTTACAACCAAACATAGCCGCCCTCCGTTTAGAAAAATTTCTTTCTTGAGTTACGAATTATTCGGAGTATATTATCTCCCATTCTCAAGCAATTTCAAGAAATGCCGGATTGGGGTTTGAAGGCTCTCTCACGATATCGGGACAAACTTCTGATGGGTTTTGGCTTATGCGCGATTTCGGCGTTGCGTATATTAAACAAAGTTTAATTTTACTAACATACTAGTTAAATAACATCGTCTATTATGAGTACTTTACATAGATTTTAACAAGGCACAAATTTTGCTTAATATATCGCTAAATATCTAGTATGTATCAATTTAGAACTGAAAGGGAACCTATTCTTACCGAATCAACATAAAGAAATTTTTAAATTCAAGTGACCCGAAAATTCATCTAATCTATAATTACTCCAATAAAAATAACTATGAAAAGAAAAATAGTATACGCATTAGCCCTGACAATTTTTGTGATGACGCTTATTTCTGTTTTCTTAGATGGAAATATCGCCAAGGCCGCTACAGGGAGAGGATTTGAGTGGATGCCTCCCGGCCAGCCAACACAAAAAGCAGGTAAAAACAATTCCCCATATAATTCATTTGAAATCCACCTCCAATCAAGACGTTTCACTCCTCCCCA
>JADFSZ010000020.1 GCA_022560555.1 PVC group bacterium | reverse complement strand
CGTATTGGTTCGTTTGATGAAAAATAGTATCAAAGGTTATGGATAGACCCATTGGTTCCCATATCTTAAAAATCCTTTACACTAACCCTCAATCATTATCCCATGAGTCTCTACGTTTATAATACGTTGGCGCGTAAAAAAGAGATTTTCGAGCCAATAGAATCTGATCACGTGCGGATGTATGTGTGTGGTGTTACTGTTTATGATGAGTGTCATTTAGGTCACGGCAGAGTTTATGTGACCTTTGACATGATGCGTCGATACTTAAGGCATCTTGGCTACAAGGTGACTTATGTCCAGAATTTTACGGATATCGATGATAAAATTATTAAAAAGGCTGTTACAGAACATGAAAAAAATAAAAAAATGTCCCTTATTGAGCACACAAAAGCGATCACTGAAAAATATACAAATCTTTATTTTTCCCAAATGGATGCTTTAGGTGTCGCCCGGGCGGATCATTATCCAAAAGCCACGGAACATATTCAACACATGCAAGAGATGATAGGGGATCTCATCCGCAAGGAGATGGCTTATGATGTTGACGGAGACGTGTATTTTTCCGTAAAAACATTTCATGCCTACGGTAAATTATCCAAGAAGAATCTCGATGACCTTTTGATTGGCGCGCGTGTTGAGAAAGATAGGAAAAAGAGAGATCCTCTCGATTTTGTCTTGTGGAAGAAAGCAAAGCCCCAGGAGCCTTCATGGGAAAGCCCGTGGGGAGCGGGCCGGCCCGCGTGGCATATTGAATGTTCGGCCATGGCCACGCATTATCTGGGCGTTTCGTTTGATATCCATGGAGGCGGAATGGATCTGACCTTTCCCCATCATGAAAACGAGATCGCTCAGTCGGAAGGATGCTCAAAAAAACTTTTTGCGAAATATTGGCTTCACAACGGTTTTGTCAACGTCGAAAAAAAGAAAATGTCCAAATCGCTCAAAAATTATTTTTCCCTTACAGAACTATTTAAAAAATACCCGCCAGAGGATATAAGATTCTTTATTATGGCCACGCATTATAGGAGCCCGATCGATTTTTCTCTCGAGCAGATCGAAGGCATTCATGAGCAGATCAAGCGCGGGTATGAATTTAGTAAAAACGTGCAAGTGTATCTTGAGCGCACCTGTTCTATGGATTCACAAGTTCGCGATCGTGTTGGGGAGATTAAAAAATATCATGAGGAATTTTCCGCGGCCATGAATGATGATTTTAATACACCCAAAGCCATCGGGGTTTTGTTCTCTTTGATTCGTGATCTCAATCAAATTTTGGCAGAGAGTGTCACTAAAAACACATATTTGCTTGTAAAACAGGGATTTGGGTTTTTTAATGAAGCGTCAAAAATTCTCAATATATTTCAATCGGGGCGCATTATTGTGGTAAGTGATGTTGTGTGTCAGGATCCACTCAAAGAGGGAATTCGACAACTTCTTGAAATGCGTCTCCGTGCGAAAGACGATAAAAACTGGAATCGGGCTGATGACATCCGAGACGAGCTTGTAAAATTATTTCCGGATATGGATATCGAAGATAAAAAGCCGGGAGTCGGCGAAGATAAACATTATACTGTCGCGTCTTACTCGGAGCGAGCGGATAATTCACATCAAAAAATGAGCGAGCTTATCTCAAGTATGCAATTATGATGAAGCCCGAGGACAAGCGGCAGTATGTACGAATGGATACTGTTTTCCCTGTCGGCATTTTCTATTTTCCCTTGTCAAAGTCCACAAAAGAATCCCTCTTTATCCAAGGATTTACCCAAAACATCAGTAAAACCGGCCTTTGTCTTGAGCTGAAAGCTTTTGACCCTTTGGACTTCGGCATAGGTCAAACTGTCAATTTGGAAATTGATGATCATGGCCGGGGGACGATTAAAGCGAGCGGGATCATCCGTTGGCTGTCCTCTAAAGACGCTCTTTTAATGGGTATCGAATATCAAAACATACGGCCTGAGTACAGCCGGCGTTTATGGCAATTTGCCAAAAGACGTCGCTGGTATCGATATGGACTCGCGGCCGTTTCTATTTTCTTTATTTTAAGTGTCATTGTGTCAGCCATATATGTAGGTAAATATCAGGATCGTATTCGGGGTCTTGAAGGAGAGATATCCGTTCTCATTCAGAAAAAAGGTTCCGTAGAAAAGAATTATGCTGCTTTAGAGTACAGCTCATCCATTCAAATAAAAGAGCTGGAGCAATTAAGAGAGCACATTAACAAAACCGAGCAAGAGGCCCTGAGCTTGAGCGAGAGTGACAGTGATTCGTTTCAGTTGCTTCAAGCTCAAATTTTGTATTTTCAGGAAAAGGAGCTTGAGTTAGAAAAAACGATTGAATATATTCATCAGGAAAAAATTGAACTTGCGGCGCGCATGACACAAATCGACACTGAACTGATCGGTCTTAAAAAAGATTTGCTTGGGGATAGTGCCCATGAGGAGCTCTCCCTAGAGACGATTGATGAAATTATCCTGTCTAACGGCAACCGCTTGGTTGGAGATATTGTTCGTGAAAACGACACGAAGATTGTTCTTGGGTTAAAACAGGGAGGGGAGCTTGTGTTGGACAAATCTAGTGTAGCCTCAAAATCCAAAATACATGCAGTCGATTTTGTATCTTTGTGGCCTCAGCGGAATGAAGGGAGGGATGCGGATGTTCTAAAGGATTTAAAACCATCAAATTTTTATGCAAAGAAAACATTTGACTGGATCATGGCGCAGCATCAGTCAAGAGCCGCATGGATGGAGGAAGCATACCCTCTTATTGCGAATTATGAAGGGAGCGTGGATTGTTATACTTATGATCAGGCTTTGGGGGGAATGCTATATGTCTTGACCGGGCAATTACCTAAGGCGCGTCAGATATTGAATTTTTATTACGATGCATTGGATGAGCAAATAGAGAAGTTTGGGCGTTTTAACGGGTTTTCCGATTTTTATCGAACGAACGGTTGGTCCGATCAAAAGAAAGCGGCCGGACCGAACGCGTGGCTGCTTATGGCGATTACGTATTATACCCGGGCGACTCAGGACAAAAAATATATGAATCTTGCCCAAGAGATTGCCGATTGGCTCCGTGGTTTACAAAAAGATAACGGTGGTATTACCGGAGGATATGAAACAAGGAAGAAGAAAATGCCATGGACGAGTACGGAACATAACTTGGATTGTTATGCGGCTCTCAAGGGATTGGCTGCATTAACACATGAAAAAAGATTTGAAAACGCGGCATCAAAAGTTCACCAATGGCTGAAAAATGTGGCTTGGAACGAGCATGAAAATCGGTTTAATTTGGGTGAGAATGATTTGAATTATGCAACGGATGTTTCAAGTTGGGCCGTTCTTGTTCTTGGCAGCGATTATAATGAAACCTTAGATTTTGCCGTAAAGAAAAGCCGAAATCAGAAATATTATTCTTTGAAAGGTGTTTGGGTGGATGGATTTGATTTTGGCGCGACGTATGCTGACGGTCCTTATCCTGACAAGGATACCGTTTGGTTTGAGGGCACAGCGCAGATGGCTCTTGCTTATTTTTCTGTGGCTCGCGAATCTGAAGGCGCGTATTATTTGAAGGAAGTAGAAAGTGCGTTAACAGAAAGTCAAAATTATCGTTCAACTTTGGCCCTGCCTCAAGCGAGTAACGCGGGGACGCCGGCTTACGGCGGGTGGGCTTTATCCGACGATAAACTTGCGGTAGCTCCGACCATCTGGTATCTGTTTGCGCATTATCGATTCAACCCTTTTACCGGAGAAAGGATTTAGATATGTTTAACAAATCAAACCATTGTCGTGTTTTGATTTATGATGTCCTCTTTTGTTTTGTGTTTCAGTGTGTGCTGTTTTCTCATTCTGCTGAGGCTGGTTTCGGCGGGCATCAAAGCTTAAGGATTTCGACGCGTGATTATGTCGAAATTCCTCTCGAAAAAGATGGGAACGCCTTTTTTTTAAATGTGTCGATTAACGGGCATAAAACAAAATTTCTTTTGGATACAGGGGCAACATCATCCGTTCTTTCCAGCAGCGCGCAAGAAAAGTATGATGTGATACTGACCGGACGCAAGGCCGTCTTTTCCGGTATCTCCGGGCAGACGACAGGCCTGGGGGCGATCATTAATGATTTTGTATTGGGTGAGAATGTTTTTCTGGGAAAATTTAGGATTTGGATTATTCCGGATCCTTTCCAAAACAGAAGGCCGGGCGTAGCCGGTATCTTAGGTGAGGATGTTTTGTCAAAATATGACGGTTTTATCGATCATAACTCAAACAGATTATTCCTCAAGAAAAAAGGTCTCCCGAAGAGAAATAGATAATGCCAACTTATGGGTGAAGAGTTGATCCATGTCACGTGAATTAAATAAGCAAGACAAAAAGTATATTGAGGACCACTATCAGAACAAGTCCGTTCGCCAAATGGCAAGAGTTTTGAATTGTTCTCATAAAGATGTTCACGCCTATCGTAAGGCTTGCGTTCCATCGCGTACGGACACCTTCCGGTTGCCCCGTCCGAACGTACGCTGCCGGAAAAAATGGGGACTTATTTTATTTCTATTATGCCTTGTTGTTTATAATATCAACCTCAGAGAGTATAGCGGAAACGATACGGTTCCTAATCGGTATATTCCGATATCGATTTTGAAAGAATTTAATTTGGATTTAGATGAGTTTGATTTTCTTTGGGATGCCGAAGAAAAAGAACTGCCCTATTTTATCCAAAGAGGCCGGGGGCATGTTGTTTCAAGTTCGCCGGTATTCCCCGGCATCATCAACACGCCATTTTATATTCTTCCTCTTATGAAGGGGCTTGATCCCATCAATCGGCCCGTGGTGGATCTCCTGGCAAAATTTAGCGCAAGTTTTTGGGTTTCCGTTTCGGTCGTTCTCTTGTTTTATATCTTTACTCTTTACGTCCCTCTTAGATACGCTGTGTTTTTGGCTCTGATATATGCCTTTGGGACATTAACATGGGCGATTAGTTCTCAAGCCGCTTGGCAGCATGGACCGAGCGCGTTATTTTTATGTTTATCCCTCTTGTTAACACTTCAGGTTAAAGACGGCAAAGTCGGCTTATTGCCGTGGGTTGGTGTTGCTTTGGCCTGCGCTGTGATGTCTCGGCCGAATGATTTTTTGATTGCTTTGATATGGCTTCCTTACCTCATGTGGAATTATAAGAAAAAGTCGTTTTGGATTTTGGGCGCGTTTTTGATAACCGTTTTGCCCTATTTGATCTATAACATGATCTATTTTGACTCAGTTTTGGGCGGATACCGAAAGCTCATGTCCGAAACGGGCGCGACAGCTACACTATATAATTTGGGAGGAAAAAGTGTGATGTCGGGAAACATGCTGAAAGGTCTTTTGGGGATATTCGTAAGCCCGAGCCGGGGGGTTTTTTTGTTTACACCGTTTCTGATTTTTTCCGTGTGGGGGATGGTACGGGCCTGGAAAAAGGGGGTTTTGTTTTATCGAATATTGATAGTTGCGCTTGCGATTGTCTTTCTCTGGTACAGTCGTTTTCATGCGTGGTGGGCCGGTTGGTCGTTTGGCTTAAGATATTCTGCCGATTTACTTCCGTTGATATGCTTCTTTTTCGTTTTTGTCATCCATGATATTTTCGCGAAAAAATATTTAAAATATATTTTTATTTTCTGTGTTATTTTTTCCATTGCCGTACAGGCTGTCGGGGCCTTCTCGTTTGAAATCGGAAGATGGAACAGCAGTCCTGTTGACATTGACAAGAAGCCCGAGCGGCTTTGGGATTGGAAGGATTCACTCATTACGAGATGTGTTGAACTCGGATTCATTACGCCGGACATTATTCTTAGGAAACGGCAGACCCCCTTTTGGGGCTGGAGCGCGAGAAGTCTGACGGAAAAGGGTGTCGAGATGGCCTTAGATGGTTCTGGGCAAGAGGCAAAAGTTTTATGGGAACGAGCCCTAAAGGTGGACCCGTATTATGTAGGGGCCTATGTGAACCTCGGGATTTATTGGCTCAATCATCAAGATGTTAATCTTGCCAAATCATATTTTGAAAAAGCGCATGCTCTAGCACCGGAGTATGAAAAAGCAAAAAAACTTTTGGATACCATCGAGAAAAAAATCAATTCGACAAGGAAATAGGCGTTGCTGCTGCACCAAGGCATTGCATTATGACCCTGCAGTGATATAATGCAATTTATGTTTAACTAAAGCAGACCGGGATAATCAAAAGTGATTGCGCAAGAGTTTTTTAAGGATGCATCTATACGGGTTCATGACCGAAATCAGTTTGAGATTAAAATTGATTACCCTCTCAATTCTCATGAAAAAGTGACTTCATATCAAGTTGATGCCTTCTTTTTTATTCCCTATCATTTAAATATTAACCAAGCCACGTACAAGAAAACCGATTTTATCAATGATGTGCACGGGTATATCAGATTTAAAACCCCAAAGATGACGATGGGGGATATCCTGACTTCATCCGCAAGCCCGCTGCTCATTTTGGGTCAATGGCAGGAATTGGAAATGCAGGACAATCTTACGGATGCTTTGGAGTATCACATTAAAATGTTCGGTTGTATCATGAAAAGTACGCTTAGAGATTATGTTGAGGGTCTTCGAGATAGGCATAAAGAAATTGAGACAGAGGAGGCCGCAAATTATGCGCGTCAAATTAAAAAAATATTGCATGTATGGCGTCTTCTGAAACATGACTTGGATAAACGTATTGTGCGTACGCGGCATATGAAACAGATGCTTCAATACACGGACGAATATGTCAGCTATCTTGTGGAAGAGTATTCCTACCGATTAGTCCGGCTGGTTGAAAATACAAAAAAATCCGACTGTTTGAAAGTTAAAGGGCCCATTATGGATTTATTACGTTCTGAGATAAGCTACCGGAAAGATTCCGGCTATCCGCTGGCCCCGGATGTAAACGGAGATAATGAGCAGCTTATCTTCCGACGAAGTGTTTTAAAAAAGCACATATCCAATATTTTGTTTTTAACGATTCGCAGTATCAAAGAGCCTAAAATTGCCAAAGAAGCCGCGTATGCCGTTGCCGCGGGATGTGCCATGATTGTCGCGACGGTTATCGCGTTTTTATTCCAGAAAAAATACGGTGATTTTACCCTGCCTTTCTTTATCGCGCTTGTTGTCGGGTATATGTTTAAGGATCGTTTGAAAGATTTTATGAGAAATTATATCCAGAATAAATTTATCACTCGCTTCTATGATATCCGCACGTTTATCTATGACCTGAAAAAGCGGGGACGACTCGGGGTATGTTCGGAAATGTTTCGTTTTGTCAGGCGAAAGGATGTTCCCGCCGAGATTTTGCGTATTCGGAATATGGATCATATCACGTCGATGGATAACGAAGCAAACGGAGAAAACATTTTAACTTACCAAAAAGTTATTCGCTTGTATTCTAAAAGAATCCCCAAAAAAGGATACCCTGTTTTCGGCCTCTCGGATATTATGCGATTTAACGTGGCTTATTTGCTTAAATATATGGATGACCCTGTGACGGACATTTATGTTCTCAATGACGAGGACTATCAAGTTATACCCGGCAAGCGCGTGTATCATGTCAACATCGTTTTAAGGTTTTGCGCCAAGGAAAGAAATCAATATCGCCGTTTGCGTCTTGTTCTTGATAAAAACGGGATAAAAAGAATCGAGTCGCAGATGAAGGAAGAGAACGATGACTAGAAAAACCCGAACTATACTGATGCTATTCCTTTTTGTCTTGCTCGCGATGATGGTAGCTCCAAATCATGCTTGCGCGTACAGGGGCCGTAAAGCGGCAGCGAGTAAGAAGAAAAAAATTATTCCCAAACAACAGGTGAAGATTAGAATGCCTTATACCCAAGAGGATCGAGAGAAAAGCGAGCATGTGAATCGCTGGAAATATTATCAGGGGGAATTGGAGAAAAATTTTGGAAATAACTTAAAACGAGATGCTGGTTTTTTGAGACGCGCGGGCAAGGAGTTGCGGACGCTTAAAAATTATTATCCGCGTCATGAGCGGATATTGGAGGACGGAGCTCTTATGTACGACTCATTTATCCCTAAGACGAAGAAGCGAAGAATGAGTCGAGCAGAAATGAGTATCGTTCAGGATAATTTAGTTGAATTTCGCCGATCGCTCGCGTCTCGAATCCGGGAGTTTCAGGAGCGCGGTCTTTTGGGGAAATAAAAAGGTTAGGAGCTTTACGGGTGCGAACGAAACATACACGGAAATACGTTGCCGGGATTGATATCGGATCTAACACCGTCTACAGTATTATCGCGTTTGAAGACGAGAATGGTCAGGTTAATATTCTTGGAACGGGGGCAACGGATTCACGAGGCGTGAAGCAAGGCATCGTCATTGATATGGATGATGTTGTTAACGCTGTCATTTGTTCCCTTGAAGAAGCCGAGGATTTAGCCGGAGTTGAAACGGAAGCTGTGTATTTAACTGTGAACGGGCCGCATATTGTGGGGGTGAACAATTCCGGACATTACCATCTGGATAACAGTCATCAAGAAGTTACCTACAGGGACATTAATCAAGCGATCCATCTCTCCAACCAGGTTCCACTTCCGGATAATCGGGAAATCATACACACTGTGCTGCGTGGGTTTGCCGTTGACGGTATGCAGGGAGTACGGAATCCTTTTGGTATGAGGGCGGACACGATTGAAGCTTGTGTTCATGTCATCACGGCTTCAACCAATCCTATTCAAAATCTGATTAAAGCTGTGCAGCGGACGGGTGTTGAAATCCGGGAGCTTGTTTTTGGAGCCTTGGCATGTTCTCAAATCGTGACCACATCTGAAGAGCGCGAATTGGGAAGTGTTGTGATTAATTTGGGTGCCGGGACAACCACGATCACCTGTTTTCAAAACGGATTTTTGACTTATTCGGAAATTCTTCCGATGGGAGGGGATGATTTGACGGAAAGGATATCAAGCCAGTTCCGGTTAACGCGGGATATGGCCGAAGATACAAAGAGAAAATTTTCGAATGTTGCTCTTGATCATATCAGTGAATCTGAAGTTGTTTCGATTAATTTGAATTCACGAAGTTCGCCGACGGTTTTTAATAAACTGGAATTTTGCCGTGTAATAAAAAGTTGGGGAGAAGAGGTTTTTTGCAGTATTCACAAAAAATTAGAAAAAAATCATTTAAATAAAAATTTAAATTCGGGAGTGATTTTAACAGGAGGGGGAGCCTTGATTCGCGGGATTAAGGATTTAGCGGCTGAAGAATTCGAGACTTACGTTCGTGTTGGAAGCGGGCATAATATTATTGGCCTAGATACGATTATCCGTAATCCGTGCTATGCGACCATTATCGGGGTCGCTAAATACGCGCTTGATTTACAAAACAATCGCGGTGACTTTTTGTTCCGCCGAAAAAATAGATTGTCTCAGTGGGGCGATGATGTCGTAAATTGGTTTCGTGATTTGTTTTGATGGAGCACGGGCTTTCATGAAAAACCGGAGACTTAGGGGTTGAGGCGTTAGGGTGCGTCAGGGGAAACCTCTAATCTAAGTGCTCCGGTTTAGGTGTTTGTTACGTGCAAAACATGTGCCAAAGATTCGGCCGCATGACATATAACTCGTAAGATATTTATATAACAAAGCTTGGAATGAACATAATGTCTATATCTTATTGGAGTTTCGTGATGAAAATTGCCACACTCCATGTGCGTTTTGCGTGGGAAAAGCATCCATGAATAATGATGCGACAGTTCGTGTCCGATTTGCCCCCAGTCCTACAGGCCTGCTTCATATAGGCGGAGCCAGAACAGCTATTTATAATTGGCTGTACGCGCGAAACCAAGACGGGGTTTTTATCATCAGGATTGAGGACACGGATCAAGAGAGATCTAGCCGGAAGTCAACCGAGAACATACTCAAGCACTTACAGTGGCTTGGACTTGATTGGGACGAGGGGCCGGTATTTCAGTCAAAAAGAAAAAGTCTTTATAGAACGCAAGTTGAGAAATTGTTTGATATGGGTTCGGCCGAATACTGTGACGGTTCAAAAACGGCCGTGGTATTGCATGTTCCTCAGGGAAAAACGATTGTTCGGGATGTCTTAAGAGGAGATGTTGCTTTTGATAACTCGGAGTTTTCGGAGATTATCATTATGAAATCCGACGGGACTCCGACGTATAATTTTGCGTGTGCCGTTGATGACCACGAGATGGCAATTTCACATGTTTTTCGCGGCGATGATCATTTGTCAAACACACCGAAACAGTTAGCCATTGGAAAGGCGCTCGGTTTTCAGGCCCCAAAATACATTCACCTCCCGTTGATTGTGAATGAGGCCCGATCTGTTTTGTCGAAACGCTATGGTGCCGTTTCTGTCGAGGCTTTCAAAAAAGAGGGCATATTGCCCGAAGCCCTCTTGAATTATCTAAGCCTGTTAGGCTGGTCGCCCGGAGGAAATCAGGAAATAATGTCACAAGCTGAAATGATAAAAAAGTTTAAGGTTAAAGCCATCGGAAAGTCGAGCGCTGTTTTTGATATGAAAAAACTCGAATGGATCAATGCTCATTATGTGAAAACATGTTCTTTAGATCAGCTGACAAACATCATTATTCCGGAATGGATCAAATTGGGATATGTTGATCCGCCCTATGACAAGGGGCATTTACTAAAAGTTATAGGCTTGATTCGTGAACGCCTGAAGACCATGAAGGATTTGCCGAGAAGCTCGGATTATTTTTTTATTGATGAACCTCAATATGATATTGCATCATGCCAAAAAATAGTGTTTAATAGAGAGATTGAGGGCTTTATTGAATGTGTCTCAGACGCGTTAGTGAGCATCGTTCCGTTTCATGCAAAGGAAATCGAGCTTTCCGCGAGAGCCCTTATCAATAAATATGATTCAACTAAAAGCCGGGATTTTCTTCAGGCCTTAAGGGTGGTTTTAACGGGCAAATCTGTTAGTCCGAGTATTTTTTTAGTGATGGAGATTTTAGGTCCCGAGCGATGCCAAAGAAACCTGACATACGGATTGCAATTCATTAAATCATTTCAGACCAAGGCTAACGATGGGGAGCAAAGGCGATGACGTTTGATAATATTGTTGAAGATGAAAGTGCTCAATCTTTGGAGAATTTGGAGGAGAAAGTAAAGCTAAAAGAATCCGAAATTGGGGGGCTCGAAACACAGGCGGAGATTTTGGAGAAAGAAATCAGTAATATTTATGACGGAAAAACAGAAGATCTCTCTGAAGAAGACCGGATGGTGCTTGAGAAGAAAAAACAGCTTCTTCGCGACATTCAGCAAAAGATCCGCGTGTTAAGTCAGGAAATGGATCTGATAAAGGCGGATCTGAATGAAATACAAGTCAAAAATCTTCGGACAAAACTCAACGATCTTATGGGGCGAAGAGATAAGGTAAAAAATGTCCTTATTTTAGACGCTGAAAAAGAGATTGACCGCCTTAACGAAGAGGCGAGTACTCTTGATCGAAAGATTATGGAAATGGCGTCCCAGCTATCAAACCTTCAAAAATAAGGTGTGAGGAATGGCCGTCAATGGATATGTTGTTTGTTACGTTACGGTTCCCACAAGAGAAGAGGCTGAAAGTATCTCAAGGATGCTTCTTGATAAAAAACTGGTTGCTTGCGTAAACCGTGTTGGTCCCGTGCAATCGCTGTATTGGTGGCAAGGCCATGTTGATAAGGCCGATGAATATCTTCTTATTATGAAATCCATCGAAGAGAAAAAAGAAGAGATTGTCGAAGCCGTACGTCTCGTCCATTCCTACGAAGTTCCTGAAATACTATTTTTACCTATTATTGCCGGACATGAGGCCTATCTGAGTTGGATTGGAGACTCGCTAAAATAACATCAAAATAGTACCGGCTTATGAAAATTCTTTTTGTTGTCCCTCAGATCCCCTTTCCCATAGATACCGGCGCGAAAATCAGAACGTATAACCATATAAAGAATCTCAGCGCGCTTCATAGTGTTTCTGTGATCGGTTTTGCCGGACATCGTGCGACCCTTGAAGGGTTTGAAAAACTTTTGGGCAAGGTGAAAATTATCGGCGTTAAAAGAAAGAATTCTTGGATGGACCGGCTTGAGAGCCTGATCATGTCTTTTTTTTCGAAAAAGCCGTATGTGGTTTTGAAGTACGATTGCGCGAAAATGCGTGAAGTCCTAAAATCGAAAGTCAGGGATGGAGAATATGATATTGTTCATTTTGACCACATACATATGGCTCAATATGTTGATCTTGTTCCTGATATTCCTGCCTGCTTAGATGAGCATAATGTGGAATATATTATTGCTGAGCGATTGTGTGAAAAGCTGCCTTTTGGCCTTAAGAAGTTTTTTGTGAAGTGGCAGGCTTCAAAAATGAAGGCTTATGAAAAAGAGCGGATTGACAAATTCCGTGCTGTATTCACGGTTTCCCTGACAGACGCAAATCTTTTGGAAAAACTTTCCCATAAGGGGGCTGTTCATGTCGCGTCAAATGGAGTGAATTGCCGTGATTTTGCGTATCAAATGAATACGAGAAAACCTCAACAACTGGTTTTTATCGGATCGTTAGATTGGTGGCCGAACATTGACGCGATGAAATGGTTTTTTACGGATATTTGGGGCAGCTTGTCGCAAGCACTACCTCGGTTGACATGCTCCATTGTGGGACGGAAAATCCATTCTTCGCTCAAGACATATTTTGCGGATGAGAAAATTTCTGTGTATCAGAACGTGGAGGATATCCGTCCGTATTTCTTAGATGCCGACATTCTTATTGTTCCTATTCGTATCGGCGGAGGAACGCGCATCAAAATTTTGGAATCGATGGCGCTGGGTCGTCCGGTTGTGAGCACAACGATCGGAGCCGAAGGAATTGAAGCAGAGGATAAAAAAGAAATTATGCTTGCCGATACACCAAAGGCTTTTATTGAAAAAATATCCTTGTTGACACAATCCAAAGATGATTATCTCCGGATAGCCGAAAGCGCGAGAAAGCTTGTAGAAGAAAAATACGATTGGGCGCAAATCGCGCGTGAGATGGCCCGTGTCTACCAAGAGGCTGCAGGGTAGAATATGAATAAATTAAGCTCGACAGTTTTGATGTATCATCACATAGGCATGAACGATCTTCTTCTTTACGACAGGGAGTATGCTGTTGAGAGGGGGATGTTCCTAAGGCATCTTGATCTTATTCAACGGGAATCTCTGGATGTTGTGCTTCCGGATGAATGGCCCAAGCAGGTAAAGGCCCGGAGCGTTGTGATTACGTTTGATGATGGATACAAAGATAATTATGTTCAGGCTTATCCTATCTTAAAGGAACGTGGTTTGCGGGCTGTTTTCTTTGTCACCGTTGAGCATATAGATTGTGCGGGTTATATGAGTTGGCAGGATTTAGCTGAAATATCGGCCGCGGGGATGGGGATTGGATCCCATGGTTTAACGCACAGATTTTTTTCCATGTTAAGTACTTCTGAATTGACCGAGGAGCTTAAAGAGTCCCGTCGGACTCTGGAGGAGCGTTTAGCGGTGAGTGTGAAAATGCTGTCTCTTCCGGGGGGACGAAAACATCCCGAACTGCAAACCATCGCTCTTGAATCAGGATATGAGTATATCTTTACGAGTCAATATCAATTTGTAGATAACATCAGCCGGGGACCGTTTCTTAATATCCCGCGTATTGCCATAAGAAAGAACACAGGTGTTACTTGTCTCGAAAATATTCTAAGAAGGAAACCCGGCATTATGTGGAGAAATCGTCTAAAGGATCAATTTAAGAAAGTGATTCAAAATCTCATCGGACATAAGCGGTATGACAAACTGTACCGGCGCTTTCAACACATGAGGTCGGACTCATGACAGGGCTTTTTTGGTTCGCCTTCGGATTTATCGTATACACTTACCTTGGATACCCTCTATTGATTTTCGTTTGTTCACGTTTGTCGGGAAGACCCGTTCAAAAAGCCTTTATCCAAAAAAAAGTATCTATAGTGATTTCTGTATACAATGAAGAGTTTGTCATGAGGGATAAATTGAACAATTGCCAGGAAATAGACTATCCCCGGGATCAAATTGAATTTGTGGTGTCCTCGGACGGATCTTCAGATCAAACGCATGCGATTGTCGAAGAATATGCTCTTAGGGACTCCAGAATAAAACTTTTAGCGTATGAACAGAATGAAGGGAAAATGTGCTCGCTTAACAAAACCTTGTCATCGCTTAATTCGGACATTATTGTTTTTACGGATGCAGCCGAGATGATGGATCCGATGGCTGTTCGTAACCTTGTTGATAATTTTGCGGATCCTGCTGTTGGGTGCGTGAGCGGGGAACTGGAGTTTGTTCAACGTGACAACTTGTCATCGCTTGCCAAAGGCGTGGATATGTATTGGCGGTACGAAAAGTTTTTGAGGAAATCTGAATCCCGGTTTGACTCTATGCTCGGCGCGACAGGCGCGCTTTATGCGATCCGCCGGGACCTTTATAAGGCCCCTCCCGCACATACGATATTGGACGATGTGCATATTCCATTTGGAGTGATTCTTAAAGTATTTCGCGCTG
>JADFSZ010000181.1 GCA_022560555.1 PVC group bacterium | reverse complement strand
GTGTGTTGTTCTTGCTTCCGAAGGATATCCCGGGGCATATGAAAAGGGCAAAGTCATCACTGGGTTTAATAAAGTAGAGGCAGATCGCTCCACAATTATTTTTCATGCCGGTACATCTTTGGATGACCAAAATAAAGTGCTTACATCAGGGGGAAGGGTGATAGGGTTGACAACACTAGACAAGGATCTAAAATCAGCCATCGATAGGTGCTATCAGCAGGTCCCCCATATTCAATTTGACGGTATGTTCTATCGAAATGATATCGGGAAGAAAGGACTCATTAGTTCGGAGTCGATAGTTCGGAGTTCGGAGAAATGAGATTAAATAGAGCGCATGTATCTTGTTTAAATGTTGATTTTTTGGTTTTGTCTTTTACTCCGAACACCGAACTTGTAACTCCGAAAGGTTTTTTGCTTTTACTCCGAACACCGAACTTGTAACTCCTAACTAATTATGTCACACTCAGTATTCATCGAAAAATTTATAGAGCGTCTCGGCAAAATTGATCCGCAAAGGATCGAAAGATATTTGTCTTCATTGGCCGAGGAGCTTTCCTTGTTTGAAGGTATATTCGAGAGTATGCCCGAAGGTATCATTGTCTTCGGCAAAAACAGGAAGATCCTCCTCATTAATCATAACGCCGAAAAATATCTCGACTTAAAAGAGCTGAGCGGCGGGCGATTGATTGATGACGTTGCTTTTGATGATTCCATTAAAAAAATGATAATGGATGCCATTCAGGGAACCATCGATGTTTTTACAGGAGAATTAGAGGTAACGTATCCTGCGCACCGGATATTAAGTCTTCAGGTAACTTCTTTAGTAGACACTAATAAACTGGCTATTGGTGCCGTCGTTATATTGTCGGATATTACCGAAAAAAAAATATATCAGCAGCAGTTGGCGCGTAATGAGAAAATTGATTCTCTTAGTTTACTGGCCGGAGGCGTTGCGCACGAACTTGGAAATCCCATCAATTCGATTGGTATCCACCTTCAGCTTATTGAACGCTTAGTGAGTGACTTGGGGCAGAAAAAGAGGGAGAAAATCATCGATCATGTTCTTATTCTGAAAGAAGAGATTCGCCGGCTTGATCGAATCATTCAATCATTTTTAGGAGCGGTACGCCCGATCAAAGGCGAGTTCGAAGAAGAGGATATTAACCATATTATTGAAGAGGCGCTAAAGATTTTTGGCCCCGAACTAAAGCATCGTCATATAGAGGTCAAGAAAGATTTAGATGTGACTTTGCCCGGATTTTTAATGTTGAAAACCGAAATAAGCCAAGCCATTATCAATATCATAAAAAACGCCATGGATGCTATGAATCACGGAGGCGTTTTGTCTTTGTCCACAAGCATCAGGGATGATAAAATTGTCGTAAAAATAACGGATACCGGTCCCGGGATTGCTCAAGAAAATCTATCCCGTATATTTGATCCCTACTTCACAACGAAAGAATTTGGATCCGGTCTTGGGCTTATGATTGTTCAGAAAATACTTGTTCAGCATAGCGGGCATATTGAGGTAGAGAGCCGCCAGGGGATCGGGACAACATTTAAGGTGATTTTGCCATGCAGAAAAAAGAAACGTCAATTTCTCATCACAAGTAATGACAACAATGAATAAGCCCGGGATTGTTATTCAATGAAACATGTGTTTGAGAGATCGCTGTGATTGTACTATAATAGAATCGTTGTTAAAAGGAAAAATCTTTTGGTGAAACAAGATACGGCAATGGCCGCGGCATTAATCCTAAAAAAACATAGCTGCACGATTGCTATAGCTGAATCTTGTACCGGGGGGGAGATTTCTGCGAGCTTGACAGCTATTCCGGGGGCATCCATGTATTTCTTGGGTGCCTGTGTTGCTTATTCCAATGAGATTAAAACTCGAATATTGAAGATTGACTCCCGTTTACTTAAAAAAGAAGGGGCTGTAAGTAACTCAACGGCTCTAGGAATGGCTAAAAATATCCGTCGAATGTATCGGTCGCATTTTGGTTTGTCAGTAACCGGGATTGCGGGCCCTAAAGGGGCCGAGCCGTCCAAGCCGGTGGGAACGGTCTTTATCGGTTTGGCTTGGAAAGGCGGACATGTTGTTGAAAAGCATCGTTTTTCGGGAAGTCGCGAAAGTGTACGTGCAAAATCCGCAAATGCCGCATTATTTTTATTGAGAAATGCTGTTGCTCATCAATTTAAATCGAAGGGATGAAGACATTTATGAAAAAAATTAAGGCTACCATACAATATGTTCTCGGGTTCTATTTCATTTGCTCTTTAATTCAGGCGCCGCTGTTTTCTGAAAACCAAAATCCGCCTCAGACGATCTCACGGGCTGAAAAAGCTTTCTATCTGGATTCGGCAAAAAGCTTGCTGAATATTATCGATGTCCAAATTAAAAAGAAAGAAAAGTATTTTGTAAGTCTCAGTAAACACATTGACCATCCAACATGGAAATATGATTTGATGGATGAGGCTCAATCCGGGCACCTTGGAACTCTTAGTTATGGCGATTACTGCCAGGTGGCGTTTTTTATGAATTTTAATGATTTTCCTTCGCATTATCGCGTACAGCGTTTTGAAAATCTCGGGATGATTTTAGGGTACAGTCATACGCTGTCAGGCAAAGAGGAACAAATATTTTCACTCATTATAAATGACATTACAGTTCAATTGAATGTTACAGAGGAGGATGCGGGTTCTCTCGATGTATTTTTGCATATTTCAAAGGAGAAATGCGATCAATACGATACAGTTGATATGTCTATTTCCGTACAGAACATCTCTGACAAAAACCTTTTTATATATGAGCCGTTTATTGACCGCCACTCGGTTTGGGTGACTACGGATGTTGATGGGGAGTTTTTGCAGTCAGAAGCACCCGAGACGGTTAAGCCGAAGAAAAAAATAACATTACACCCTCAGGAAATCAAAACAGTGACTTATTCAAAAATCATGACAACGCCCGGCAAGGTTAAGGCCAGCGCGGTTTTTTCCGGTTTTCGTGAAGGAGCTTTTTCTGATTTATTTGCCCGTTTTTCTCCGACCGTAACCATCGATGTCAAACCTGCGCCTGAAAAGGAACGTATGTACTTGAAGCGATACCATGGCATAGAAGCGAAACTCGTTCTTCAATCGACGGAGTTCTCCCTGTCAGAATCCCTACCGGCAAAA
>JADFSZ010000019.1 GCA_022560555.1 PVC group bacterium | reverse complement strand
ACACCTACGCGGTGTATTTCAGTTTTGCTTTTCCCCTATTTCCCAAAAGGCGTCTAACAATGATTAGTTGTACTAAAATATATAATTAAATTTCTATTTAGGACCAGATTTAAAATAATTATTGACTTATTATCTTAATTTGTTAGAGTTATGTATATTCTGATTTTCACAACCAGTACTAAAAATATAGGTTTTCTGTAACTATCCGATACTGGAGAAATAGATATGAATACTCAAGTTCCATTTATTGTACCAAATCCCACTAACGCTCACAAGCCAAAACTCTTAGACATGGTTACGCAAGTTATCCGCACAAAACATTTCAGCATCCGTACCGAAGAAGCTTATACCGGCTGGATAAAACGATATATTTTATTTCATAATAAGCGCCACCCAAGAGATATGGGCGAAAGTGAAGTTTCGTCTTTCCTTAGCAGTCTCGCGACAAAAAACAAGGTATCTGCATCAACCCAAAACCAGGCGCTCTCTGCCATTGTGTTTCTTTATAAAAATGTTATAAAAAAAGATCTAGGGATGTTTACAAATATTGAAAAGGCAAAGCGTCCTAAACGACTACCAATAGTATTTTCTAAGATAGAAGCTCAAAAGATCCTTTCTAAGCTTCGCGATGAAAAATGGATTATGGTGAGCCTATTATATGGCGCAGGTCTTCGGCTAATGGATTGTCTGAGACTACGTGTAAAAGATATTGATTTCGATTACAAGCAAATCACGGTCCGGAACGGGAAAGGTAATAAAGACCGTGTTACCATCCTGCCGGAAACTGTTATCAACCCATTAAAAAAACATCTCTTGAACGTCAAAGAACTGCACAATAACGACCTTAAACAAGGATATGGCTCAGTTTATATTCCCCATGCTTTATCTCGGAAATATCCGCATGCGGATAAGGAATTAGGATGGCAATATGTTTTCCCCGCAAAAAACCGCTCAATTGATCCTCGAACCGATATTGTCCGTCGACATCACTTTTCAGAAGCGTCGTTGCATAAAACAGTCAAGCAAGCCATTAAAGATGCCGGCATTATTAAACCCGGTAGCTGTCACACTTTTCGTCATTCATTCGCAACACATTTACTGGAAAACGGATATGATATCCGCACGGTTCAAGAACTGTTGGGGCATAGTGATGTCTCGACAACGATGATCTATACACATGTTTTAAATAAAGGCGGGCACGGCGTTAAAAGCCCTTTAGACTGATTTCCTTTATTGACTAAGGGTCCGCCCTTGTCTCTACCCTGCTCATATGATACACTATATGGTACGTATCTTTTGATTTGTTAACCATATTCACACACATGGGAGCTTGACATGCCGTGTTCTGATGTTACTGAAATTATTGAGCTTACACTTGATTCAGATGAAATGCTTCAAGACTTTATTCTGACGAAGAAGTCGTGCGGTAAAAGCGTGGGCGGCCGGGAGCTTTTGCCGTATATCAAAGGAAAACCGGTTCAGGAATTGATGAATGCGGTTGTTGAGGACTATGTCCCCGATCTGGATCAACTAGATCCCATCTCGGAATTTTTGCTCTGTAAACACCTCTATTCGATTCAGGTGTGTCTTGGGGTTTTTCTGGGGATGGGACGCGGAAAAAAGTCGGATGTGTTCGCCATTGAGAACGTGAAATATGAAACATCAGGCACGACAACGATTGAGGGTCTTATTAATCTCGCTTTAAAAACAGAAGAAATCAAATCCTGCCACGGATGCAAATGTTCATCTAAAAAAGCCAAATAATCCTGCGGGATCACTCATGAAACAGATTTTCAATGAAAATTTCTCTTGAAGACACTATAGCTGCGATCGCCACACCGGGAGGTGTAGGGGCCTTGGCTATCATCCGTGTGAGCGGCAACAGGGCCATTGAATGCGTAGACAATATCTTTTCCGGAAAAACATCTCTTAAAAAATCTCCTACACACACGATTCACTATGGAAAAATTTTTGAAGACAACCAATCCCTGATTGATGATGTCATGGTGTCTGTTTTTCATCGCCCGCATTCTTTCACCGGAGAAAATTCCGTTGAAATAACAACCCACGGTAATCCCCTTATCACTCAAAAGATTCTTTCAAAATTAGTAAAGAACGGCACGCGTTTGGCCGAGCCCGGAGAATTCACAAAGAGAGCTTATCTTAACGGCCGTATGGATCTCACACAGGCCGAGGCGGTGCAAGACATCATCACATCACGCACCGAGGCTTCCCTTAAGGGCGCCCGAAATCAATTGAACGGATTTCTTTCCAAGAGAGTCAACTCTTTTCGGGAAGCTTTGATTCACATGGCTTCTCTTTTAGAGCTTGAGTTGGATTTCGTTGAAGAAGACATCTCTTTTACAAGTCCCAAAGAAATGGATGTGAAAATCTCAGGTATCCTGGATGAGATTCGAACCATGTGTGACAGTTATGCTTTCGGACGCGTCATGAAAGAAGGTATTCATGTTGCGCTTGTTGGCCTGCCCAATACCGGAAAATCATCACTTCTGAATTATTTTCTTAAAGAAAACCGCGCTATTGTGAGCGATATCCCCGGGACAACACGGGATACTATTCAAGAAGAACTGCAATATGGAGGGCTTCTTTTTCATCTGTCTGATACTGCCGGTATCAGACAAGCTCAAGACTTGATCGAAGAAGAAGGGATCACCCGCAGTAATCAAGCGATTCGGGACGCGGATCTTGTTTTGTTTCTTTTTGACGCTCAGTCGGGTTTTTCCGAAGAACTTTATCATCATGTTCAAGATTTAACCGATGAAATCCGAATGATTCGTGTCATGAACAAAGTCGACCTCAAGCTGGAGTGTGATTCTGCGCGGGACATCGACGTTTCTGCTCTCACAGGAGACGGGATGAATGAATTGTTAGAAATATTGAAATCACGGGCTATCTCGATACATCCCTACACAGAAAAAAGCATTGTGGTCACCAATATTCGGCATTTTCACGCTCTTGAAAAATCAAAAACATGTCTCGAGCGAGCGCGCCAATCTCTCGAGGAACAATTAAGCCAGGAATTTATCGCTATGGATTTACGCGAGGCCATTCAAGAGTTGGATGAGATTATTGGTATCGTAACAACGGATGATGTGTTAAATAACATTTTTTCAAAATTCTGCATCGGGAAATAACCCGGAACTTAAAAAATTCCTGGAATTCCAAAGCCCGAAATCCAAATGACGAAAAGAACAACATGAAACGTTTTGATATTATTGTAATCGGCGGCGGACATGCCGGGATTGAAGCCGCGTGTGCCGCGGCACGCATGGGATGCGAGGTGGGTTTAGCCACGATGGACCCTAACGCTATCGGGCGTATGAGCTGTAATCCCGCGATCGGGGGTACAGCGAAGGGACATTTGGTCAGAGAGATTGACGCTCTCGGCGGTGTCATGGGCCGGCTTGCGGATAAAACAGGGATTCAGTTTCGCATGCTTAACACCTCGAAAGGACCTGCCGTTTGGTCTCCGCGCTGCCAGTCAGATCGGGATCTTTATCAAACGGAGGCCCAAAATCTCGTCGGCTCAACTCCGAACATTACCGTCCTTACCATCTCAGTTATTGAAGCCCTCATCGAAAACAAAAAAATGATCGGCGTGAAAACATCCGACGGAGATGAAATATATTGTCAAGCCCTCATCATCGCGTCCGGAACATTTTTGAACGCCGTCATGTTCACAGGATTGAACTCTCAACCCGGAGGACGTGTGGGGGAAAAACCGGCCACAGGATTGTCGGAATCCCTCAGAAAGCAGGGTCTTGTAACCGGGCGTTTAAAAACAGGAACCCCGGCCCGTCTCAAAAAAGATACCATTCATTGGAGCCAGCTTGAAGCACAACCCGGAGACGAAAGGCCTTCCCCTTTTTCGTTTCAAACCCCCTTGCAGGAATTTCCGTATCAGCCTCAAATCGCCTGTCACATCACATATACAAATCCTAAAACGCATGACATATTAAAGACTGGCTTTGGGGAATCTCCCATGTTCACAGGCAGAATCAAAGGCATTGGCCCCCGGTATTGTCCATCGATTGAAGACAAGATTGTGCGCTTTCAAGATAGAGAGCGGCACCAGCTTTTTCTTGAGCCCGAAGGGCTGCAAACGGATTTGATTTATCTGAACGGATTTTCATCCTCTTTACCAGCCACGATACAAATCGAGGCCATTCATACTATTCGCGGTCTTGAAGATGCCGAAATTGTACGGCCCGGTTATGCCGTTGAATATGATTTTTTTCCGCCATACCAAATCAAATACACACTCGAAACAAAAGCGGTTGATGGCCTCTATTTAGCCGGGCAAATTAATGGCACATCCGGATATGAGGAAGCGGCCGCTCAAGGGCTTGTGGCCGGTATCAATGCCGCGTGCCAAGTCCAGAAGAGAAATCCTTTTTTGATAAAACGGAATGAAGCGTATATCGGAGTCCTGATTGATGATCTCATCAACAAATCAACGGATGAACCTTATCGTATGTTTACGTCCCGCGCGGAACACCGCATCCTTCTCAGGCAAGATAACGCGGACCGGCGTCTCATGCCTCATGGGCACCAGCTGGGTCTCATCGACCAGGAGACCCTAGACAATATGAAAGAACGAGAACAAATTTTGAAGGACAGTTTTCAATTGTTAAAAAAGGTTTTTATTTCATCCGCAAAGATCAATCCTTTTTTGAATCGTCTGAAAATCAGCCCGATTGATTCATCCGAAAGCGTCGCGAAACTTTGCCGAAGGCCTCAAATTAAATTGAGTCAGCTTATGCCTTACATTGAGCCCCATCAGTTTGAGTATGTTCAGCAGCTAACTAAAAGGGAATATCTCTTGGATCAACTGGAGGCAGAAATTAAATATGAAGGGTATCTTCACCGTGAGCAGGCTTTTGTGACTAAGCTGAAAAATATCGAATCCATTATCATTCCGGAAGATTTTGACTATTCCGCCATGACATCCCTCTGCCGTGAAGCTAAAGAAAAACTGACACGCATCCAACCTCGCTCCATCGGCCAAGCCAGCCGCATATCCGGAGTTACTCCGGCCGACATCTCGGTGCTTTACATTTATCTAAAAAATGAACAAAAAAGTGTGGTTTAGTTTTTTTTCTGGGAGGACAATTCTTCAAGCCATTCGCTTGGAATAGGTTTTCGGCCGGAATATCCATTTTCGAGGCCATGATACCAGCTAACAATCTCTTCATCACTGCGCCAGCAGAGCAAAATGTCCTTGCCGTTAAGATCGGAGGAGGGAAAGTCCACAAGACCAACATCAAAATTCCAATCTTTATAGGTGCAGCCGATGTCTTCCAGTTCTTTGATCAGCGAGAGAATTTCCTCTTGAACGTCCCGACATGAGTCGGGAGAAATGCGGCATTCTTTCGCCTTGTTCAAAATATCTTTTACGATCTCTTTAACAAGAGGCAGAGTGTTATTGGCTTCGGCTGGTGTAAAATTTTTCATTGTCATATTATGAGTATACCTCTCCAATATTGTACCCTAATTATATTAAATAATTTTAAAAATATCAAATGTTTCCTTAAGACAGTGTCGTATAAAGATCCGTTTCCTTTCGAAAAACAATCCCATCTGAAATAATTTTCGCCGTTATGGGAGCCAGCAAAATCCCATGCGTATAATGTCCCGTTGCCCACCAAAGATGTTTTATCTTCCCGGAAGGGCCTATCCATGGAACACGATTTTGCGTCCCCGGCCGTAGTCCCGACCAAGCACTCACATCCTTCGCCTCGACAGAGGCAAGCTGAGGGCAAAGTTCTTTCGCACGATTGAGTAAATGTGTTGTGGCTTTCAAAGTAACATCATTATTAAATCCGACGTGCTCATGTGTCGCACCCACCGTGAGGCCTCCCCGGCAGGGTACAAGATAGACCCCGTTTCCAAAGACAATGTGTTGTAGCTGCTCCTTGTGTTCGTGAATGTGTATCGCTTGTCCTTTGATAGGAGCCACCCCGCACTCAAGCTCGGGATCAAGTCCGGCACTCCAGGCTCCCGCGGCAATAACCACATGCCCGGCGGTAATCTTTTCTTTTCCGACGCGTATGCCTACGGCCGTGTGCCGCTCTACTAAAATCTTTTCCACACATTGCTGATAAAAAAACCTGGCCCCGTGTTTTGCGGCCGATTGTTCTATCGCTATCGTCAGGTTTTTTGGATCTACCCATCCGTGATCGCTATAAAAAATACCTCCTTGGATTTTATGCGTTAAGGCGTGTCCGTGTTCTTTGAGGGCCTTTGGGTCCATCCACTCGGAAGCAAAATTATTTTCCTTTTCGACCTGAAATCTCTTTTCCAGCTTTTTTGTGCTTTTTTCATTCAAGCTCACATTGAGTCTGCCAATCCAATGCCACATGGGACCCGTATCGGTTTCCCGGGAAAATTCTTGCATGAGAGCTCGGTGCTGTTGGATGGATGAGCTTGCCAGTTTATGCCAGGCTTTAGGCCGATTTAGGCTTGGGCTGTAAGACAAAACCCCAATGGAAGCCCCGGTCACTTCCGCGGCGACCTCCGAATGACGCTCATAAATCCGAACAAGGGCTCCTTGCTTTGCAAGTTCCCGTGCGATACTGCAACCGATGATACCCGCGCCGAGAATGATCACATCGGGAGAAGATTGACTTGGCTTTGAAATCATTATAAACAATTTACAATAAAAGAGTTGCGATTTTAACGGGTCTGAGAAAGTCTTCCTTTTAAGTTGACTTCAAATCCGTAAATAGAGTATCCTATTCGGATGATCCTAGCACACATTGATCAAAATAAACAAAGCTTAAACCGCACACGGCCTCTTAGGTATTTTATCTTGCCTTTGGGCTGTCAGATGAATTCATCGGACACCGAGAGAATCACCTCCGTGCTGGAAGACATGGGCTACGAGCCTACAAGCCATGAAGATGAAGCGGACCTCTTAGGCGTTGTTTCTTGTTCGGTCCGTCAAAAAGCGATCGATCGCGTGTACGGTCGGATTCATCAATGGAACAAGTGGAAAGACAAGAGAAGCCTGATCACATTTGTTTCCGGCTGTATTCTTCCCGCGGATGAAAAAAAATTCTTAAAACTATTCGACCTTTTATTTAAGATTGATGATCTTCCCCGTTTACCCGACATTTTTGATCAGTACGGTATGGTGACGCCTATTCGCGGTATTTCCCGAAAAAGAGCCGGCATCCGTACAGATTTTGATACGCACTTTTGGGATATTCAGCCCAAATACTCTTCGCCTTTTCAGGCCTTTGTTCCCATCCAAAACGGCTGTGACAAATTTTGCACCTTTTGTGCAGTGCCTTACACACGCGGACGAGAAATTTCCCGGGGCTCTAAGGATATTTTAAATGAGGTGGGACGTCTTGTTGAAAAAGGATATAAATCCATAACGCTTCTCGGACAAAATGTTAATTCGTACGGACATGACAAAAAAGAGGACGCGTATTTTTTTAAAGATCTTATGGAAGACATCGGTAAAATCGGAACTGCGTCCAAAAAAGATTTTTGGGTTTATTTCACAAGTCCTCACCCACGCGACATGACGCGGGACGTTTTGGAAACCATGGCTAAATATCCCTGCTTAGCAAACAACATCCATCTACCGCTTCAATCGGGAGATGATAGGATCTTAAAGAAAATGAATCGCTCTTATACCATCAATCATTATGAAAATATTGTCCGGTGGGTCCGTGAAATTTTACCCTTAGCCACTTTGTTTACAGACATTATTGTCGGATTCCCCGACGAAGAGGAAGAGCACTTCTTAGGTACACGCCAAGCTATGGATCAATTTCAGTTTCATATGGCGTATATTGCTCAATACTCCCCTCGTCCGGGAGCGGTGAGTGCCCGCTGGGAGGATACGGTGAGCGCGAACACAAAAAAATCCCGTTTTCGGATTTTAACAACGGATCTCATGCGTGTCGCATCGGCACAAAACGAAAAACAGGCCGGGAAAATCCTCCCTGTTCTTATTGAAGCTGAGGGGCGTAAAAAAGGTTTTTTGATGGGTAAAACGGAAGGGCGTATCCCGATTCGTATTGCCTCATCGGACAAAAGCTTGATCGGCTCATTTGCTCTCGTGCGGGTAACAAAATCTCTTTCTCTTTCCCTTGAGGGAGAAGTCGACTCCCTTCTACCTGCCGGATTTCTTCAAAACCCATCATAATGGTTCGGAGTGTTCATGTCCCAGCATCTCAAAATTGCGATTCTCTTATCCGGCGGTGTTGATAGTTCCGTTGCGGCGTCACTTCTTAAAGCTGAGGGACACGTTTTGGAGGCTTTTTACATTAAAATCTGGCTTGAAGATGAGCTGCAGCATATCGGGGAATGCCCTTGGCAGGAAGATCTTGATTATGCCCATAAAGTATGTGATCAACTTCAGATTCCTCTTCATATTGTTTCTTTGCAGACAGAATATCTTGATCGCGTGGTTAGCTACACCATCCGGGAATTAAAGGAAGGCCGCACGCCTAGTCCCGACATCTTTTGTAACGCGCGAATCAAGTTTGGCGCGTTTTTAGAAAAAATTCCTGATGATTTCGAGAAAGTGGCTACGGGCCATTATGCCCGAATTCATGATAAAGGTTCATGTTATCAATTGCTTCGCGCCAAAGATCCCATCAAGGACCAAACATATTTTTTGTCGCATTTGAATCAAGCGCAACTCCGCCGCGCCTTGTTTCCCATCGGAAGTATCCGTAAAAAAGATGTTCGCGCGTACGCCCAACAAACCGGGCTGCCCACAAAAAACCGAAAAGACAGCCAAGGCATTTGTTTTTTGGGTAACATTAAATTTAATGAGTTCGTCCGGTTTCACTTAGGAGAACAGCCCGGGGATATTGTGGACATCACAAGCTCGGAAAAACTCGGTTCCCATCGGGGTTATTGGTATCATACGATTGGTCAACGTCATGGCTTGGGTTTATCGGGAGGACCTTGGTATGTTGTCAAAAAGAATATTGAAGAAAATGTCGTATACGTATCTCATTTTGATACTCTTCATACTCGCAAAAGAAACGCTTTTAAAATCCATAGTCCCAGTTGGATTTCGGATGCTCCCTTTGACAATCAAGATCTTTTTATTAAAATCCGCCATGGAGAAAATTTAATTCCGGGACGTATTCACAAAATCGACAATTCTGTTTATGAGGTGAGTCTTCAGGCCGAAGATGCCGGGATTGCTAGCGGGCAATTTGCCGTCTTTTATGACGGGGAAAACTGTCTCGGCTGCGGTATGATTACGTAAGACACAAGTCACAAACACACAAGTCACAAGAAAAATCAAAACCAACTTCAATGAGAGTTATTGACGCAACTCTTCACAAGTGATAATCTATGGTTCTCTGTAGTTTATTGTTAAACTCATTTATTGTATTTACTTGTGTACTTGTGACCTGTGTCCTTGTGACCTAATTTCGGAGAAATCATGTCCGGCAATACTTTTGGAGAATTATTTCGTTTTACAACTTTTGGGGAAAGTCATGGTCCCGCTATTGGTGTCATCGTGGATGGGGTTCCTGCGCGATTGTCCTTAAAAGCAGAGGATATACAAAAAGATTTGGATCGCAGGCGCCCGGGACAAAGCTCGATCACGACACAAAGAAAAGAAGCTGACCAAGTTGAAATTCTTTCCGGTGTTTTTGAAGGAGTGACAACCGGGACCCCTATCGCTTTATTGATCCGCAATACAGACACACGTCCCAAGGATTATTCCAACATTAAAGATGTTTTTCGTCCGGGACACGCCGATTACACGTATTTTGCCAAGTACGGCGTCCGTGATTATCGGGGAGGGGGGCGTTCCTCGGGCCGTGAAACAGCTTGCCGCGTCGCCGCCGGTGCCATCGCGAAAAAAATTCTTTTAGAAAAAGGAATCCGCATAACAGCCTACACGCTGGCTGTAGCCGGTATTTACGCCAAGCAAATCAATTTTGATCATATCGAGCAAAACATGGTCCGTTCTCCGGATAATGATCAAGCAAAACTTATGATTGAAGCGATTGAATCGGCCCGTAAAGAGCGGGATTCCGTTGGGGGAATTGTTGAAGCCGTTGTGAAAGGTTGTCCCCCGGGCCTAGGGGAACCTGTTTTTGACAAGCTTGAAGCTCGCCTGGGATACGCCCTTCTGTCTATCGGAACCATCAAAGGCGTCGAATTCGGATCGGGATTCGCAAGTCAGCACCAAAAGGGCTCAGAGTCGAATGACTTAATGGTTGTCAAAAACAATAAAATCCGCACAAAAACGAATCATGCCGGAGGAATTGCGGGAGGGATTTCCAACGGGGAAGACCTTGTCATGCGCGTAGTAACCAAACCCCCCTCGTCTATTGCGCAAAAACAAGTTACGGTTAACACCCGTCTTAAAACAGAGACGATCGAAGTGAAAGGGCGGCACGATCCCTGCTTGTGTCCGCGCGTAGTTCCCGTAGTCGAAGCCATGATTGCTTCTGTGCTGGTTGATTTTCTCTTTCTTCAAAGACGCCATTCATCGTCAACCCTTTGAAACTTTTTTTAGTCTGAACGGCAAGCCTGAGCCAAGCAGCTCGTTTTAAACAGAGCCCTGAATTTCGACATCCTTATAGATACGGCTTCCGATGGCTTGATCTTGCTTCTGGTATTTTCCCCGATAAGGAAATTCGGCCGGCTGGTCCAGTTCACAAAACACCAGCTGACATATCCTTCTTCCCGATTGTAATTTGATCGGCAACGAATTCGCGTTGTAAAGTTCAAGCGTGATCTTCCCTTCAAACCCCGGATCTACCCATCCCGCGTTTTGTATAAAAAGCCCCATACGCCCAATCGAACTTCTCCCTTCTACAAAGGCCGTAACATGATTGGGCAGTTTTATATATTCTAGCGTTGTTGCCAAAAGAAAGGAATGCGCCGGGATAATACTCTCTTCTCCATGAATGTCCCGATACAAGATTTCCTGATCCAGCGTTAATATGTCCCTGTCTTTGTCTTCGACGGCTAAAAAATGATTTCCGAGCCGGCAATCAATCGATGCCGCCTGAATAGAATTTTCCCCTAAAGGTTCAATGACAAGCTCTTTTTCGCGAATCATTTGCTTGAGCTTTTTATCCGATAAAATCATATTTTTCCTCACGTTCGCGGTTTCGTCTCCCCATATCTGGAACCCAAAATATCTTGTGTCAGATTTTTCAGAATCGAAGATTATGGGAAATCTGGCCTCCCCATATCTGGAACCCAAAATATCTTGTGTCAGATTTTTCAGAATCAAAGATTATGGAGAATCTGACCTTCCCATTGACAATACCACAAATTTCTGTATCTTTATACCATGATTCCATGTGTCCCTGTATCAAAAAAACTCCTTTTCTTGTCCGGTCTTCTTGTCCTTGTGCCTCTTTTTATGACCCCGTTCAGCCAAGATTCTTTTTTGCTGCCTAAACACATCATGACGGAATTGTATTTAATTATATTTGCTTTTTTCCTTTTCTTGAATTTCGTTAAAAAAGGAACATTTTCTATCCGCATCAACCTTTTTGATGTTTTCATATGCCTATTTTTAGGTTATTTTGCGATTAGAGTTGTTTTCTCCCCAAACAACTATGAAGGCTTGTGGGCTTTTCGTCACATCTTGATCTGCTTTTTTGTTTTCTTTCTCTTTTCAAAAATCACAAAAGATGTTAGGGACATATCTTTTTTAACGCGTGCTCTATTATTGGGCTCTTTTTTCGTTTGTCTATTGGGGTGGTCCCAATTCTTGGGCTGGGATGTGCTTGCCTGGCGCCCTCATGCCAATCCAAACCACGTCTTCTCGACTCTGGGCAACCGCCAGTTTCTCTCAGGTTTTCTTCTTTTAGTTTTTCCCTTGTCTTTATTTCATACAACGAATGCGCCAAATTGTTCACGCAAAAGCACGTTTTATATGTTTCTGTCGGTACTCATATTATGTACGATTTTTCTAACGCGATCATTTTCCGGGACGGTTCTTTCGTTGGCCATCATCCTGACGGCTTTTGTTTGCCCCCGCCGGATTTATTCTCACAAGTTTTTTCTCGCCGTTCTCATGGGAGGGGTCCTGTTTTTCTTTGCCTTTTTCATAAATGATCTTGGGGGGCTCGTCCACAAACAATTTTCTTTTGGACAAAGAAGCCTTTATTTCAAGATGGCTTTTTATTTGTTTTGTTTATCGCCTCTTTGGGGCCATGGATTGGGGGGCTTTTCGGCTTTATACTCCGGGGCCAAAGGCCATGTTTTAACAACCACCGCTTCTTCCCCGGGGGTGGTTTCTGTCGACTGGTTTCATCCGCATGTCGAAAGTGATGTTTTAGAGTCGCTGGTGGAGTGGGGTTTGGTCGGAGTGATTGTTTTTTTCGTCCTGGTTTTATGCTATTGCCAGAAGGTTTTTCTGTTGATTCGTCATCAAAACGATCGCCATAAATCGCTCACGCTAGGGATCCTCGCAGGCTTAGGGGCTGTTAGCTTGTATTCGCTTGGCCACTTTCCTTTTCGTTTGACGGCCACGAGTGTTCCTTTTTTTGCCATGGCCGGCATGCTTGCAAGCCAGTTTAATGCTCGAGTCGTTCGTATCTCTTGGGGACAACGTGCTTCTAGCACAAAAATGCTTATGGTTGAAGCCGGGAGCCTTTTGCTGGTCTTTTTGGTGATTTGGTGTGCCAAACCTTTCGCGGCGGATATGGCTTACAAAAAGGCTTTCGCTTCCATGAAGGAACGAGATTATTCCCAAGCCGTTCTCCGATACACTTTCGCGCAATCCCTGGATCCTAAAAGGTCCGAATTGGATTTTCGTCTTGGAGAAGCCTTCTTTTACTTGGAAGATTATGCCCAAGCGATCCAACACACCCAACAGGCGTTAGACAGACGCGTAAGGAAGGAAAGATACTATCTTTTGGGAGAATGTTATCGCAAAACCCGAAATTACCCTTTAGCGTATCAAGCGTATCAACAAGCATTGGCCATAGACCCTTATTATCGCGAGGCTCTTTTTCAAATCGCGTCGCTTTCGATTGATCTTAACCGCATGAATCAAGGCAAAGAGTATCTTCAGCGATTCCTGTCGGTATACGAAGATCCAAGAGCTTATTTTAATTTGGGAGTGTTATTTGCTAAGAGCGGGGATAAACAAAAAGCGCTTTCTCTTTTGAGGTCTCGGCTTCGCTAGGTCTCAAATACAGGACAATGAGTGAAATCAATCATACGACTGTATATAATAATCGCCAAAGTACAGCTCGGTTGCTTTGCCGCGATTATAATACTGGACTTTTATTTTGATAATGTCACTTGAATCGGTCGTATCAATTCCGTCAGAAAAAATTCTTTTAAACTCCAGTCCATCGTAATCATCGTCCGTTTGCCAATCCTCTTCCCCTCCAGACACGCTATACCCTTCCCTCCACCCGAAGGCCTGATATGTTGAAACCCATTTGCTCGCCAGGTTCGCGGCCAGAGTGTACACTTCGCTTTTCTGTTGAGCGTCCATTCCGACGGGAAAAAGAGAAAATATCCCAATAAGACCTATAGCAAGAATGGAAAGAGCAATAAGAATTTCTATAAGAGTAAATCCTCTTCGTGCCCTTTTTTTTTGGAACCCCATCGTCCTTTCGCTCCTTCTTTGGTGTTTTACCCTTCTTCACTCCTTTTGTCAATCCTCGCAACAGAAACAACTTTGTCTCCATTCTTGAGAGATACGAGCCTAACCCCTTGTGTGTTTCGTCCGATTGTCCTTAAATCTTTGATGCTCATGCGCACAATCATACCTTTGAGGGTGCTGACAATAACATCGTGATGGTCTGAGACGCCCATAAATCCGACCACTTTGCCGTTTCTCGCCGTGGTCTTGATGTTAATGATGCCTTTGCCTCCCCTCCCTTGGACACGATATTCCTTAAAATCCGTTCGCTTGCCGTGTCCATTTTCGCATACAGTTAAGATGGTGGCCCCTTCCTCCAGAACTTCCATCCCGACGATTTTGTCCCCTTTGCTCATCCGCATTCCGGTTACGCCGCTTGCTGTACGTCCCATATTTCTCACATTCTCTTCCTTAAAACACAATGATTTTCCGTCAAAGGTTCCAAGAATAATTTTGTTTTTCCCCGTGGACATTTTGACTTTGATGAGCCGGTCCCCTTGCTTAACTCCCATAGCGATGATGCCGTTCTTTCGAGGGTTTTTGAATGCGTCCAAAGATGTTTTTTTAACAATACCGTTTTCGGTCGCCATGATAAGAAAATGGTCCGGATCAAAATCTTTTGTTTGTATGATCGCGGCAATTCGCTGCGTATCTTTCAGCTGAAGAATATTCACCACAGATTTTCCTTTGGCCACCCGCCCGGCTTCGGGAATATCATGAACCTTAAGCCAAAACATCATGCCCTCTTCAGTAAACACAAGAAGATAATCATGTGTGGAAGCAATAAAAATATGTTTCACAAAGTCATCTTCTTTGGTGGTCATTCCCGTGACGCCTTTACCCCCACGATGCTGCTGCCGGTAGGTGCTGGGGGGAAGACGTTTGATATAACCCGAGTTTGTGATGGTAATAACCATATCTTCGTCCGCGATAAGATCCTCAATATCCAATTCTTCAACATCAGCAATAATCTGCGTGCGCCGGGCGTCCCCGTATTTGTCACGAATGGCGGTTAGTTCCTCTCTAATAATACTAAAAACCTTCGTTCGGTTTGCCAAAATGGATTGTAA
>JADFSZ010000180.1 GCA_022560555.1 PVC group bacterium | reverse complement strand
CATCTACAGACTGATCTTCAGCAGTAAAAGCGCTGACAGGCTGCTCACGATAAAGACCTCTAAAATGGTCCGTAATTTTATGTTTGAGAATACCTATCAGCCAGGTTTGCTCGGTCGATTTCCCCTGAAACCGATCCTTTGCTTTCAGTGCGGCCAAAAATGTCTCCTGGACAATGTTTTGGGCCGCATCCGGATGCCTCAGACGACCCAGTGCCATCCGGTAAAGAATGTCCCCGTATTTATCAACCCATGTTTCGGGGTCAGAAATTTGATTTTTCGTCATAGCCAATTCATTCATGAAAGGTCCCTATTTAGCTTTTGAGCTTGGTTCCCTTCTCCAACAAAACAAGGGCCGTATAAATCAAAGCAAACATAAACCCGCACAAGATCAGTAAACTTATCCCCACATGCACATCGGAAAACCCGTGAAACCCATATCTAAACCCGTTCACCATGTAGAGGACGGGATTTAATTTGGAGATCTTCTGCCAAAATTCAGGCAGCATATTTACGGAATAAAAAACCCCGCCAAGATACGTCAGGGGGGTTAGAACAAACGTCGGAAAAATCGAAACATCATCAAACTTTTCAGCAAAAATGGCGTTGATAAAACCTCCCAATGAAAAAACAACCGCGGTCATAAATATAAAGAAAACAATCAGCGGTAAAGAGTATATCTCAGGCCGAACAAAAAATATCGAAACACCGAATACCAATGTCCCTACAATGAGTCCCCTGATCACGCCCCCTGTTGTGTATCCCGCAAGAATAGTCCAGTTCGGAGTGGGAGAAACAAGCAATTCCTCAATATGATGCTGAAACTTGGCGCCATAAAAAGAACTAACCACATTGGAAAAAGAGCTGTTGATCACGGCCATCATCACCAGGCCGGGAACAATAAAGCTCATATAACTCACCCCGTGAATTTCACGAAGCTGACTTCCGATAAAATGTCCGAAAATCACAAAATAGAGTGATTGGGTAATAACGGCCGGAAGAAGTGTCTGGGGCCAAATCCGGAGAAATCGCTGCACTTCCTTTCTCACGATGGTCATATAGGCAATCCAAATTTCTCTCGGGCTCATACTAATCCTTAAGGAGTTTTAAAAATAATCTCTCCAGCCGATTCCCTTTCGGCCGAATATCAACAAGCTTAATCCCTTTTTGACTCAACTGTTCGATAAAGTCATTAAGGCTTCCCTTTTTGTTTAAATCGACCTCAAATGTACTTGTGTCTAGGATACGTATGTGATAGTTTTCAAGAAGATTTACCGCGCTCGTGTCGCGTACATGTATAACATAAGTTTCCTCTTCCAACGAAGCCAGTAGATTGTTGATATGATCGTGTATAATGATTTTCCCATTCTTGATAATCGCGACATTACGGCAAAGCTGTTCTGCTTCTTCTAAATAATGCGTAGTCAAAAAGATCGTCATCCCTGACTGATTCAATTCCTTTAGATATTCCCACATACTGAAGCGCAACTCGACATCCACCCCGGCCGTTGGTTCATCCAAAAACAACAATTTTGGTTTATGAATAAGGGCGCGGGCAATCATGAGGCGTCGCTTCATCCCACCGGACAATTGGCGGGATACAGTATCACGCTTCTCCCAAAGACCGAGTCTTTTTAAGACAAACTCAGAATCCCGGATGGCCTGCGAACGGGGAACACCAAAATATCCGGCCTGAGCAATAATAATATCTTGAACTTTCTCGAACATATTGAAATTAAATTCCTGAGGAACGAGTCCAATATGTTTCTTAACGCGGTTAAGATGACGCTCCCGATCCAGACCGAATACCTCGATAGAACCCCCGGTCTTGTTGACAAGTCCCGTTATGATCCCAATCATGGTGGTCTTTCCGGCGCCGTTAGATCCGATGAGGCCAAAAAAACCCCCTTCGTGCACATCAAGATCCACACCTTTGAGCGCCTCCACACCGTTCCGGTATGTTTTAATCAGATTTTTGACTCTGAGCGCGTACATCGTCTGAAATCCTATAATGAATTTTTGTCATCCTCGGTTTTCGCCACCAGCCCGGATCCGCGTAAGGCTCGATAAAGCTTCGCTCTCCGGAACTCAATTTTCGGTTCATCTTGTTTAAGATCTCGATGTAAATCGCTTTATCGTTATAACCATATGTATCCATATACTCCTTTATTTTTCCCGATGACTCACCATATCGCTTGTTTTTGTAATAGAGCCATGCCTGCGTGAGAATATAGGAGCCGGGATTATCCGTTAAAACAATGGCATCACCCAAAGTATCAACGGCCCTTGCGGTTTGTCCCAGCTGATCATAGACCTCGGCAAGATAAGCGCTGGCCGATTCGATAGAACTATCCGTCTTTCGAATAAATTGCCGAAGCGTTTTTAGCGCACCCTTATGCTTTTTTTCATGTTCGTAGATTTTGGCCCGTAAGACAGCTAGTTCTTCAAGCCCTTTAAACTCTTTTTCGAGTTTTTCTAATATTTTTTTCGATGTTTGCAGATCATCGCCTTCGGCCCTTCTGAGATAATTTTCACATAACATCACATCGAGATCATACCCCGTAAAACCCTTTTCAGCCGCCTGCTCCAAATTGAGAATTGACTTTTCGTAATCATTTTTGTAAAAGTAACAAGCGCCAAGATGATATTCCGTATCCCCGTCTTCTCCGGGGTCGTCCATATCCAATAAGAACTCTATGGCTTCATCGTACTTTTCTTGGTTTAAGTGGATAACACCATAATTGTAAATATAATCAGAATTCTCCTGATCGAGAAATTTGGCAATATAAAAATGAGTTTCAGCATCCTTAAAATTATTTAATCGGGCAAACGCACATCCCAAATTATTGTAAAAAACAGGTTCTCCCGGATTATCTTTGATATCTGTTTGATATATTTGACGGGCAAGCTCAAAATCTTTTGATGCCAGAGCTTGCCAGCCGGAAGACGCATCGTTTTCTCCTGCAAAGAGGGTATCTGCAAATAAGAGCAATCCGAAGAGAAGACAGATAGTTATGCGTATTGAGACAAGTTTCAATTTCATGATTGACGAAAAACCTTGTATATGGCAAACTGTTTCATATTAAGCATAAATTTATCACAAATAGGTCAGAATGAACACTGTTTCTCTCATCACGCTTATCTACGGCCTTTTGATCTTCATTGGCGGAATTATGGGATTTGTCAAAGCTAAAAGCAGAGCTT
>JADFSZ010000179.1 GCA_022560555.1 PVC group bacterium | reverse complement strand
TTCACAATTTACCATTTACGGTCTTTCATTATCGTTCTATCTTTAATATCTTGTATTTAACAACCCCGGCAGGAACTTTGGCATCAACAATATCACCGACTTTTTTTCCGAGAAGAGCTTTGCCAACGGCCGACGCTACCGAAATCTTATTATTTTTTAAATCAGCTTCATCCGGGCTCACAATCGCATACTTGATTTCTTCCTCAAACTCCTCATCGTAAATCGTAACAAACGCACCAATAAACACTTTGTCCGTTGACATTTGAGATTCATCAATAATCCGGGCACTTATCAATTTGTATTCAAGTTCCTGAATTCTGGATTCAACAAATCCTTGTTCTTCTTTGGCCGCGTCATATTCCGCGTTTTCACGAAGATCCCCATGAGCCCTGGCCGTCTTTATAGCCTGAATGACTTCTTTCCTTTTTACCGTTTTTAAATGCTTCAGCTCTTTTTTCATTTTTTCATAGCCGTCTTGACTTAAAATAATATTATCACTCATAGTGAATACTCCTTCAGCATACTCTCATTGAACAACATTTTCCGGCTTGACCCGAAGAAACATTTTTATTCTTATCAAAAAAAGCCCATCGGATAAGTATAATAATACATGGAAGGCTTTTCAAGAAAAAACCTCTTTCATGCCTTGGACCTTCCCGTCCTGTGTTGATCTCAGGCCTGCAAGCGTACAATACATAAACTTATATTTCATAATAGATTACAGATTATCTTTTGGCAAGACAATCCCGCGTTAATCCAAAACAAATTTAACAACAACGCTTCCCCACGTGTTCTCGCTCTGTTGCTCTTCCACGGCACGAAACCTCCATTGATAAACCTCATTCACACCCAGCATATCCAGTTTCGGATAACTCGAAAAGCGATCAATCTCAACATGATCCACCAATCCTTCCGGCGTAACTCGAAACAGTAATTTTAATTCACCTTCAACCCCTCTCTTTTGGGCCCAATCGGGATAAGATATATGATGCGGAATCTCAAACGTCGGAGGCTCTCTCGTCGCTTGCTTTAACTCCTCCAAACTCTGATAGAGATACTTTCTGGATAAAATGGCTGAAGACAATGATTGAATTTTTAGCTTTGGAAAGGGAGTTTGATCTTGCTCGAATGTGATTTTTTTTTTGGAGATACTTTTTAGGTATAAACTTTTTCGCGCCAAGATTTTAATAGACTCTAGGGCTTTCCCTTGTAGCGGTAGATTAATACTGGGGATATTCCCTAACGCGGACTCTCCTTCCACACCCATTTGGAATCCTTGCCCCGTTTGACTGATAATGCTGCCTAAAAAAGTTACCTTAGGATAATAACGGATAAATGTGTTCTTGCTGATAGGTTTCAATATAAAGAGACTAAAAACAATAAAGTGCCACCACAAAGACAAACAGACAGCCATGATAAAGAGAGCGCTGCTCATTTTTGAATTGTATCGGTTGCAATGTTGAGCTGGGTGATCCCGGCTTGTCGACATAAATCCCATATATCCACTACAACCCCCAGCGGTATTGCCGAATCCGCTTTGATCAAAACCATGCCCTCTTTATCAGCAATCTGTTCGAGATGATAATTCAGCTGATCTTTAGAAATTTCAAGGTCATTAAAAAATATTCTATGGTTTTTTGCGAGAGTAACAATGTCCATTTTGTCATAAATGACTTTTGACGTAACAGCTTTCGGAAGACGCACTTTAATGCCGGGCTGCATGATAAACGATGACGACAGCATGAAAAACAATAATAGCTGAAACACAACATCAATCAACGGCGTCATATCCATGGTGCCTGCTTCTAATTTTAAACGCCTCTTAAACTTCATGTTCTTCCCCGCGCGTTATCAGAATATTCACAAGACTTGTTGCGCTTTGTTCCATCTCAGTAACAAAATCATTCACGCGGCTAACAAGGTAATTATGCGCCACATAGGCCGGAATGGCAACGACAAGACCGGCTGCGGTCGTTAAAAGTGATACCCATATTCCTCCGGCTAAGTCACTGGGATTAGCACCGACTCCGGAAAACGCTTTTTCTTCTATGACACGAAAACTTTGAATCATACCTTGAACCGTTCCGAGCAAGCCCAAGAGAGGAGCGATGTGGGCAATGGTCGCAATAATGCCTAAATTCCGCTCGAGCTTCGGCACCTCATGAAGGCTCGCGTCATCGATCGCTTCCTTGATTTCATCACGCGGACAGTCATATTTAAGGATACCCGCTTTGAGCACACTTGAAAGAGGACTCGAAAGATTGTCGCAAAGAGTAATGGCTTCCAAAATCTTGTTTCTTTTTAAATTATCGCGGATCTGGTTCATAAAATCATCAACATTGACCTTAGCTTTCTTGAAATAAATCCATCGCTCAATAAACACGGCAAGCGCAAAAATTGAACATAATAAGATGGCGCTCATCAAAGGGCCACCCTTAAAAATGAGATCCCACATGGTTGTCTCCTTTACAATCTCTCTCTTTAATCTGCACTTAGACGAATATCTTGCCCCAACCAAATATCAAAATCCAAAAAACCCGGTTCATACCCATGGCTTTCTTTGGTCTCGCTTGTATTAAAATAGAAATCAAACTCACGATCCAATCGATCTGTTTCCCATAAAAACTCATGAATGTCCGACGTCAAAAACTTTTTAATATCCATCTGATTATCCAACAACTCCGATCCAAAATCCTTTTTCGGGTACAAAATCACTCTTTTATGATCGTGCAATCCCCACTTGAGTTCTTGAGTGCCTCTCACAACAATGGCTGGCGCGGGAATACTTTCGCCCGCATACAGGTTTTCTATGCGGACGGCAAAAAAACAAAGAATAAAGAACGTTATTCTAAAACGATTCGAAACTTCGCTGCCGGGGAATTTCATAATCATTGTTTATCTTTTTTTCTGCTTCTTAAAAAAGAGCCTTGCTTTCTTAATATCTAAAAACACTTGCCTTTTCAGGGAATCTGCATCGTTAAACTTTTGAGTGTCTCTTAACTTTTTAATAATTTCAACAAAAAGGGTTTTTCCGTAAATTGTTGACCTAAAATTTAATATATGAATTTCGATTTTGATTTCATCCTTTTCTTTTCGAATAAACAATGTTTTCCCTTCCAAGAACTTCGCCCGGGGTCCGATATTCAGCAATCCATTATAGATATTTTTATTAAATTTCACCCGAACAAGATAAACTCCCGGCAACGTAACAACTTGATTAAA
>JADFSZ010000178.1 GCA_022560555.1 PVC group bacterium | reverse complement strand
CCTTGCAACGGACAGATGAATGATCCAATAGGCCCGGCGGATGCATAGAATGCATCCGAGCCAAACATGATTTCGATGGATAGTAAGCTGCGGGAGTATGGCGGAGAATGAGAATATATTTTCCAATAAAATCCTAAATCACACAATATAACGCACAATATCTTGTTGGTTCATATGAAGTTCGGTTTTTCATTTTCATCCTGACAGAAGTTGGGGTAAAAACTGTCGAATTGTCAGGGCAGACCCCTTATTTCTCAGGTTTGATCGGTTTTTTATGTTGTCCGAATTGTTTTTACGTTTAAGCTTGGGTTTCTTTTCTCTTGTTATTTATGTGCGACAGAATGTATGATAAGGAACATAATCATCCTTTCTTTAAAGGTGACAAAATATGGCTGTTTACGGATATTTTAAAAGATTACACATCCGAATTTATCGAATTAATGGATGTTGATTATAAAATCGATGAAGATTCATCCTCTCGCAAGGCAGATATTTTGGTGTCAAGAAAGTGCGGGTTTGTTAGGCACCTCGGAGAGATAAACAATAAAAAATAAAAAAATAGCTATAATGTCTCCCGTTGCCTGGCGCACACCTCCTCGCCAATACGGGGCATGGGAGACCATTGCCAGTAATATCACGGAAGGATTGGTTGAGGCCGGGTGGGATGTGACCCTGTTTGCGACGGGAGATTCGATCACGAAGGCAAAGCTTCATGCCATTATTCCGCGAGGTTATGAAGAAGATAAGAGCGTGGATCCAAAGGTGGCTGAGTACTTGCATCTGTCTGAGGTCTTTGATCGGGCACATGAGTTTGATTTGATCCACAGTCATTTGGATTTTATGGCGTTGACCTATTCTCATTTGATTAAAACGCCTCTTTTAACGACCATCCATGGCTTCTCTTCTCCCAAAATTATGCCTGTGTATGAGAAATACCATGATAATTATTTTGTTTCCATTAGTGATTCCGATCGGCAAGAGGGCTTAAATTACTTAGGAACCGTTTATAATGGTATCGACCTTACTTTGCATGATTTTCATGAAAAAGGAGGAGACACTCTTGTTTTTTTAGGGAGGATTCATCCCGATAAAGGGACACACTTAGCCATTGAAGTCGCAAAGAGAAGTCATCGAAAATTAGTGATAGCCGGTATTATTCAAGATGAGGCCTATTTCAAAGAAAAAGTGGCCCCTGAGATCGATGGCAAACACATCGTTTATATTGGTCCTGTTGGGGCGCGGGAGATAAATGAATTGTTTCGAGAAGCCTATGCTCTGCTTCATCTTAATACCATTCCTGAGCGTTTTGGCCTCGTGCTGGTGGAAGCGGGTGCCGGTGGAGTCCCGGTGATTGCTATGGACAAAGGTTCTTGCCGGGAAGTTATTTCTGAAGGAGTGACCGGATTTTTGGTGTGCGATGTTGAAGGTGCTGTGAAAAGTCTCGATCGTATTCCCGAACTCGATAGGAATCAATGCCGCAAGAGAGTCGAGGATCACTTTTCCTTGCCGGTCATGGTTTCGCAATATGAGAAGATTTATCAAAAAATATTTGATTTGGAAAAGGAGTCTTAACCATGGATACAGAATTGATCAAGCGCTACAAAGGCAATCCCATTTTAACAAAAAAAGATGTCCCTTATCCTGTTGAAACTGTTCATAACGCAGCGGTTATAAAGCACGAGGGGCGCTACATCATGCTTTTTCGATCTCATTTGAGAAACGGAAGGTCCATTATAGGGATGGCCCAAAGTGACGATGGGTATCAGTTTCAGGTTTCTTCGGAACCCTTTATTACTCCTTCGCAGGATGGGCTTTGGGCCGAGTACGAAGCCTTTGGTGTGGAGGATCCTCGTGTTTCTAAAGTCGATGGCGAGTATTTGATTACCTATAGCGCCTATTCTCGTCATGGGGTCCGAATAGCTCTGGCAAAAACAAAGGATTTTAAGAGTCTTGAGAAAATCGCATTTATTACACAGGCGGATTATCGTAATGTGGTGATTTTTCCGGAAAAAATCAACGGGATGTATGTCCGGCTGGATCGACCGCATTCCGAAATCAGTCCGTGGTCGATTTGGATAACACGATCTCCTGATTTGATCCATTGGGGCGAGTCTCAAGTGGTCATGAAGCCGGAGGCGTATCATTGGGATGAAATGAAAATTGGCCCGGGAGCCCCTCCCATGAAGACCGCAAGGGGGTGGTTGTCCATCTATCATGGTGTGTTCCCAACCATGGATGGAGCGATTTACCGGCTTGGGCTTGCACTGCATGATTTAGAAGATCCTTCAAAAATTTTAGCGATCGGGGATTCCTGGATTTTACAGCCGGAGGATCCCTGGGAAGTCAGCGGTTATGTCCATAATGTTGTTTTTACCTGTGGCGCGGTTCCGGAAGAGGATGGTTCCGTAAAAATTTATTGGGGTGGGGCAGATACGGTGATGTGTGTCGGTGTTGCCCAAATGGATGATTTGCTTGAGTTTTGCCTGAATGATTCTAGAAAGACAACTGTCTAGGCCCATGATTCAAAGGCATGAAAACAATCCTATTATTAAACCAACGGATATCATACCGTCAAGGGATGATTTTGAAGTCATCGGGGTCTTTAACGCGGCGGCTATCCAAAGGGGGACATCGACTTTTTTATTGCTCAGAGTGGCCGAGCGCCCTAAGAACGAAAATCAGCAGAACGTGATTGTTTCTTATTGGAATGCCGGAACCCGGGAAATCGAAACAAAAATTTTCAGCAAAAATTCATCAACGGCAGAGTTTGATGATCCGAGAATTGTTCGAACAAAGGAAAAGATATATTTAACCTCTCTGTCTCATTTTCGGGCGGCATGGAGTGAGGATGGTGTGAATTTTAAGATCGGGGAAAAACCTTGTTTTTCCCCGCAGACTTCTTATGAAACTTATGGGGTTGAGGACCCTCGTCTTCAACTCATCGAGGGGCGTACACTCCTGACCTATTCGGCTGTTTCAGGAAACGGGATTGCCACAGCCCTTGCAGAATGGGATTCCCGTGAGAAATTTAATAGGAAAGGTTTGATATTTTTAGCGAATAATCGTAATGTTGTTCTGTTTCCTGAGAAGATTCAAGGGAAATATCTTGCCCTGCATCGACCTTTTGGTCATGGGTGGAGCGAAGGTGACATTTGGATGGCGACCTCTCCTGATCTTCTTCATTGGGGCGAGTACAAAATTTTGATGGGGCCGCGTCCCGGATTTTGGGATCATTCTAAGATTGGAGCCGGAGCTCCTCCGTTCAAAACAGAGCACGGATGGA
>JADFSZ010000177.1 GCA_022560555.1 PVC group bacterium | reverse complement strand
CTGCGCGTTAGCCTGAGCCATTGGAATTGCTTCTGCCGTGTTTGGAACGGGAATGCTGTTAGCTCTTCTGTTTTACTTTTGATGAAAGTGTAAGTGACTTATAATTATATGGTTATGTCTGATTTCGTCTTCTTTTCGCTTCCGCCAAATATCTTGACAATCTTCGCTTCTATGCTATCCTACCCTGCTGTTGAATTGTTGAAAAATCCTGAGCGAAATAAGTTTGTAAGCATTTGCTATGTAATGCCTTATGATTCATATGCTCGAAGGGTTTTGCCGGGCAACTCCTCGGGGATATTTGAAATTTCTGAAGGGAAGAAAAGGACGCTATGACGGACAAAAAAGAACAAACAGAAAAAAGCAACAAGTCTGACCATCCCGCAAAAAAAGAAGCCCAAGCTTCTGAGGAGAACAAAAACACTTCTAGCTCTAAGGTCGAAGAAGTTTCTAAATCTTCCAAGAAAAAAGCGAAGCTTGTCACCATTTCTGCCCAAGAACATGGCGAGATGAAAGAAGCTTTGAGTCTCGCAAAAGAAAATCATGAAAAATGGGTCCGCCTTTATGCCGAATTTGAGAATTATAAAAAAAGGATGGTCAAAGAAAAGGCGAATTTTATGAAGTTTGCTCTTGAAGAAATGATGTTGGATCTTTTGCAGGTCCTGGACAATTTTGAGAGGGCCGCTCAGGCGATGATAGATACCGATGACATTAAAAAAATCAAAGAGGGAATGGATCTCATCTATCAGCATTTTTTCGACGGTTTAAAGAAAAAAGGACTTGAATCTATTCAAGCCAAAGGAAAGATTTTTGATCCGGAGATTCATGAAGCGATCGGATTTATTGACACGGATGATCATCCGGATCATACCGTCGTTACTGAAATTCAAAAAGGATATCTCCTGAACGAACGTCTTTTGAGACCTTCTCTTGTTCAAATATCCCGCACATCAAGCCCGGTTGCTGAAAAGCCCTTAGAAAATGAAGAGGCCAACGATCAACCCGACAAAGGAACAGGTTCATGAGTAAGGGTGACTATTATGACATATTAGGTGTCTCCAAGGGGGCATCGTCCGAAGAAATTAAGAAAGCCTACCGCAAGCTGGCCATGCAGCATCATCCTGATCGAAATCCGGGAAACAAAAATGCCGAAGATAAATTTAAGGAAGCTTCGGAGGCTTACAGTGTTCTGGCGGATACCGAAAAAAGGGCTCAATATGACCAGTTTGGTCATGGGGGGATGAGCGGTCAAGGGTTTACCGGTGGCGGTGGGGTTGGAGATATCTTTGATGATATTTTTGAGGGGTTTTTTGGCGGAAGCCAAAGGACCCGGGCCGGAAGGCCCGAAAGGACTCCCGGGGCCGATCTTCGATATGATCTAACGATTCGTTTTGATGAAGCGGCTTTTGGGACCACTCGAGATATCCAGATCAAAATTCACGATACCTGTAAAGACTGTCATGGGGAAGGCGGCTCGGGTGTCACTGAATGCCCCCATTGTCACGGCGCCGGGCAAGTTCGTGTGTCTCAAGGTTTTTTTAGTATGGCGCGGACGTGCCATGAGTGTAACGGGGATGGGCGCTTGTTAAAAAATCCCTGTCGCACATGCCGGGGGTCAGGTCTGACACGGACCACAAAAAAAATTCATGTCAAAATTCCCCCGGGTGTTGATAATGGCAGTAAACTTCGCTTGTCGGGAGAAGGAGAAGCCGGCCAAAGAGGCGGTCCCCATGGGGATTTGTATGTGGTGATTTTTGTCGAGCCGCATGATTTGTTCACCCGGCACGAAGATGATATCTTTTGTGAAATCCCTATTAGCTTTTCTGACGCGGCTTTAGGAACAGATTTAGAAATCCCGACTCTTACGGGACACGTGAAACTAAAGATCCCTTCAGGTACACAAAGCTCAAAAGTGTTTCGTCTTCGAGGAAAAGGGATTGCCAATGTGCATGGCTATGGATTGGGGGATCAGCATGTGAAGGTGATTGTTGAAGTTCCGAAGAATCTTACGACGAAGCAAAAAGAATTGTTAAAAGAATTTACCTCTCTTAATCGCGAAAACAGTCATCCCATGATCAGCCAATTTTTGAACAAGATTAAAAGGGCGTTTAAATGAGGCAGTTTGTCGTTAAGCCCGACGATATCAAAAAAGATGTTTTGGTCATTCGAGCTACGGAGGCCCGGCATATGCTGCGAACGCTCCGCATGAAAAAGGGCGACCCGTTTTTTGCGGTCAACGGAAAAGGGACAAAATACCGGTGTGAAATCAAGGAGATCAGTAAAGGGATCGTGGTGGCCAACATTTGTGACGTTTTATCCGAAAAGGCATCTTCGAAAATACTGATCACGCTTGCGCTTGCCTTAACGAAAAGCTCAACGATCGAAGTGATTTTACGCCGCCTGACAGAAATCGGAGTTGATCGATTCATCCTTTTCCCTGCCGCCCGCAGCATGCCCAAAAGCGTTTCGGCTCAAAAGATCCTGCGCTGGAAGACGATTCTTAAAGAAGCGGTCAAACAATCCAAGCGGTCTTCACTTCCGGAGTTGCAGGTTGTCGGTACTTTTCAAGATATTGTTTGTCAAGCTGAGAGGCATGATATGGCGCTGATCCCTGCCTTAGAAGAGCATCAGTGCCGTATAAAAGACCTGCACGATCAACTCCGGATGGCCAAAAGTTTAATCTACATGATCGGACCCGAAGGGGATTTTGACTTTGAAGAGCTTGAGTGTGCCCGCACAAATGGATGGGTTCCGGTGACGCTTGGGGCGAATATTCTGCGTATGGATACGGCCGCACTATATGTAGTAGCCAATATTCTATAATTATTGTAAAATAAACAAGTTAAGCTCATCACGAAACAGGGGTGCCAAAAGGGGGCGTTGTTATGAGTCGAATTCGGGATGCATTAAAAAAAGCGGATAAAGAACGCAGTCGTTTGCTCACGAGAAATCCGGATCTTGGGTTTATGGTTGGGATGCCTGAAAGAAAAAATCATACTATTGCACGCAACGTTCTAGGCGTCATAGTTGTCCTTGTGTTTATCGGCGCGGGTTGGAGGCTTTTGAATCACGATAGCGAAACCGAAAACCATGTGATTGTTAGCCGGAAAGTGCCCCCTATCAGTTCCGTTCGCGCGAATTTTATTGTCGAAGATCGTGAGTTTGCCAAAAAATTAAATGTGAGTTATCAAAAACAGATTGAGTCCGTAGAAGAAACGGCCCAGGAGCGTACCCAGGTTGAGGTAAAACCCTCACGTGCTGAGGCAAGTCCCGCAACGGATGCCGACGAAGCGGCGAGACAAGAATA
>JADFSZ010000176.1 GCA_022560555.1 PVC group bacterium | reverse complement strand
CTCTTTATTCTGGGATGTTTGGCTCTTGAGAAATTTTTATCCCGCTTTTGTGTCAATTGTCCCTGGATGTCCTGTCTCGTGCTTTTGCTGGCTGTTCATCCCATCCATTCGGAAATGGTCACATGGATCTCCGGGCGTAAAGATGTTTTGGGGTTTTTGTTTTTGAGTTTGTCGCTTTTAACTTATTGGAACACCATCAAAGAAAAAGCCCGTAGTACAGCGGTGTATCTAGGACCGCTTATCTGTTTTGTTCTGGCTGTATTTTCAAAATCGAATTATATGCTGATTCTCGTTCTGTTTTTCGCGATGGATCTTAAAAACGAAAATTGGAGTTTAGGTAAACTGTGGAAAAATATTTTAAGTTCACGGAAGATCGTTTTTTATATCATGCTCATAGTGATTTCGTATATTAATATCCTTTACACGCATATCAATTTTAAGGATAGTTTTACAATCCTGAATCAGCCTCAGGATTTATCAAGTGGTATCGTGCAGTTTTTTCAGGTCGTTTGTCTGTCGCATGCCGATTTTTTATGCCTTCTTCCCATGTCGCCTATCCATTTTATCGATGAGCTAACACAAAAACTTTATTTCAATGAAAGTGTGATTGGTTTTCTCATTATAATCTTTTATGTGTGTCTGGCCCTTGTCGGAATGAAGAGAAAAAAACAGTATGTATTTTGGGTTTTGTGGATTCTTGCGGGATATATTCCGCTTTTGTATTTTGTTGCTACAGGTGCAAAAATGATCTATGCGCCAAGATATGTTTATATTTCAAACATAGGTTTTTTCGGGCTTTTAGCTTATGGGGCCGGAGGATATCTTTACGGCTTGTTTCGAAAATCTCGAGCAGTCTTCATGGGTTTTTTCGTTGTTGTCCTGCTGGTTCTGGGCTTCCGTACATATCGCATGAATTCGTATTGGGTTGACTCCATGACTTTATGGGAAAGGGTGTCTAAATTTTATTCAAACTCTGTCGTCAATACGGGCTTGGTGAGTTTGAACTTTCGTCACGGAAATATAGAGAAAGCCACATCCTATTTTCTTCTGGCTATCCAAAACAACCCACACAATGACATGGCTCTCTATAATTTAGGTCTTTGTTATAATTCGTCGGATGAAAACATGAAAGCCGAAAAAATGTTTTTAAAGGCCAAGGACATCAATCCGCATAATGTTAAATCAAGGATTGCTTTAATAGAGCTCTATCTAAAAATGGGCTTGGTCGAAAAAAGCGCCCTCGAAACAGAGACATTGCTGGACATGGTGTCTTTCGAAGATCAGTTGGAGAAAATATTTCTCAGGGTAGGCCGCGCTTATTTAGATCATCAGCTTTATGATATTGCCGAGAATTGGTTTCGTGAAGCCATGGAGGTAAATCCGCATGAGCATGAACCAAGATTTTTCCTCATGGAAATTTATATGGCAAGAGGGAATCCCGCGGCGGCTAGATCCCAAATGAATAAAATCTTAGATCAAAGTGGCTCTATTGTTCCGAGGGATGTTGCGTTGAATCGAATCGGGAGAATTTACTTCGATTTCAAAAATTATGATTTGGCGGTTCAATGTTTTGAGGAAGCCTACAATAGTAACCCAAAAGAAACCGGATACCTTAAAAATCTCGGCCATGCTCACTTTTCTCATGGAAACTTTGAGGAAGCCCAAACGATTTATCGGAGTCTTCTTCTAAAAAAAAGCGATGATGCTCAAGTTTTTAATAATTTAGGGTATATTTATCGTCACAACGGCGAAAAGAAAATCGCGTTAAACTATTTTCAAGAGGCAATAGAAATAGATCCGGAGTATGAAGCGGCCTTGCGGAATTATCAATTACTTCAAAAAGAGTTAAGCTCCGAATAAGCGGATGTGAGCTTGGTAATATGATTGTTCCAGTCAGCTTTATGCTGGATAATATCCCAATTTGTTTTTTTTGCGGATGACCATTGCTCTTTAGAGGAAACGGCTAAAGAAAGCGTTTTTTCTAAACTTTCTGGGTTGTTGGAATCAAAGAGGCATCCATTGAGGCCGTGCGTGATCCAGCAGCTATTTTCAGGGATTTTTGTTACGACGGGGTAGCAGCCGCAGGCCATAGCTTCCAGAAGAGAAACGGATGTGCCATCATAAGGCGATGTTGACACATAAATGTTGGATTGATGAAGATATCTCGGCATTTCGGAATGTTGAATAGGGCCAAGGAGCCTGACATGATCTTTCAAATTCTTTTTTTGTATAAAGTCCGTATATTCCCTTTGCAATGGCCCGCTTCCGATAAGCGTGAGCTCAATCGAAGGAAAGGCGCGTAGTAAGGCCGGAAGCATGTTTAATAATAAATGAACCTGATAAATAGGATAAAAATTTCGAGTGCTAATAATTTTTATTTTTTTCTCCGGGGCTCCGGTTTCCTGAAAGATAGGTTTAAAAGTGTGAGTATCAATTCCATCGGGGAAAAAAATCGATTTGTGTTTAAGATCTCCGAACTCATTCAGCTTTTTGAGCATAACTTCCGAAACAACAGTAAGAAGTTTTGCTTGACGAAAAATATGATATGTCAGTCTTTTGATAATTTTGTTTTTATGTCCCATACGCCAATCCGTTCCATGGCTCGTTAGGACAAACGGAACGCGTGTGAGTCTCTTGAGAATGCGAGCGATAAGGCCGGACGGATAGATCCAATGAGCATGAATGATGTCAATGTGTGACATTTTTATGATTTTTAATGCTTGAGTAACACATGAAACCACATAGAGAGGGATGAGACATTTTTCGAAAGCCCCAAGTTCTATAAGGCGTTTTCCGTGTGTCCAGGATCGAAATCGATATACGTGAATGTTCGGCGGTATAGGGAGTTCGTCTTGTGGCGGGGTAATCAGCGGAGACAGTACGGATATATTGCAATCAGAACGGGATAAGCGTTCAGCAAGTTCCTGAATAAAAATTCCGTGGGACGGATGGCTTGTATCGGGATAAGCGTTTGTGATAAGAAGTATATTTTTTACGGACATTTTGTTAGAATACTTTTGATGTTAGTAGCAGCAAGATTATAATACAAGTTGCCTTTTGACAAAAGGTTAATTGCCCATGGTTAACAAATGGATAAAATACGGCTTTTTTGTAGCTATTCTCACCATTGTCCCGCTCGTATTTTGGAAGCAATTTTTCAATTGGTTTCTCCTTAAACTGTATGTTGCCCAGCTCACCTTGGGTCTGCTCAGTGTCTGGCTTGTCTTCCGGCTTTGTGAAATAGACACCCTTAAATTCGCGAAAAATTCTCTCAATATCTCTATCTTCGGGTTTTTTGTTGTTTTTTCCGTCTTCACGGTCTTCTC
>JADFSZ010000175.1 GCA_022560555.1 PVC group bacterium | reverse complement strand
GTAGCTCTCTTTAGGGCCTTTTCTTCTTCAGAGCAGGTGATTTTGCCTTCTCTTAAACACTCGCATTCAGTCGGGTCTATAGAGCATCCACGGCGAAGCGCGCGATTTTTCATAATCAGCCCGATGGCCATGCCCGAGATACAAAAGCCTAAAATGATGATTGCAAGGATGTATTCCATATAGAGTAGTATAACATATGACTTCTGGACAAAAATCCCATTTCCTGTAAACTGTTTTTTCTATTAAACTGTTTTTTCCATCAAGTTTGGCCAAACCTGCCTTTGAAATTAATCTAAGGCTGTTAATATAAGGAGATTAGATTGCTTTCTCAATCATTGTTAGTAAAAGCTGCCCGGTGCGAAGATGTTGTTCGTCCTCCTGTATGGTTTATGAGACAAGCAGGGCGGTATATGAAAGAGTATCAGGCCATCCGAAGGAATCATACGTTTCCGGAAATGTACAAGACCCCGGAGATAGCGCGTGATATCACGCTTCAACCCGTCCATGTGATTGGGGTGGATGCCGCGATATTGTTCTCGGATATTTTGGTAGTGCCGGAAGCGATGGGAATGACACTGGAGTTTGTGGATGGCAAAGGTCCTATGTTCCCAAATCCGGTACGTTCCGCGCCCGATGTTAAAAGACTTGTGTCTGACGGGAGCGCGGATAAATTGGAATTTGTTTATGAAGCCATCAAGCTTGTCAAAAAAGATTTAGGGGATATTCCTCTGATCGGATTTGCCGGGGCCCCGTTTACTGTCGCGAGTTATATGGTTGAAGGCGGGGGAACGAAAAGTTTTAAGGAAATCAAAAAACTTTTGTTCAAAAATCCCGATTTAGCCGATAGGCTTTTGGAAAAAATTACTAAGGTAACAATTGATTACCTGAATCATCAGATAAAGTCGGGAGTGGATACCATTCAGATCTTTGATTCATGGGCGAATGCTTTAGCCTGGAATGAATTTTCAAGATTTTCACTCAAATACATTCAAAAAGTCATACAGGGTTTGGATAATCCTGAACATGTGCCTGTGATCGTTTTTTGTAAAGGGAGCAGTGTGTTTGCCCCGCTCTTGGAAAATGTCGGAGCGGATGTGATTAGTTTGGATTGGAATTGTGATATGCGGGATATGAGAGATAAAATCCGCGAGGACATCGCGCTTCAGGGTAATTTGGATCCAATGCTGCTTTACGCGCCGGTTGAGACCATAAGAAAACATGTTCAAACATGGCTCAAGGGCATGGAAGGACAGCGAGGCTTTATCGTGAATCTCGGACATGGTATTTTGCCGGACATTCCCGTGGAGGCCGTGAAATGTGTTGTGGATACTGTTAAGGAATTTGAGACATGCCGGAAATAGATCTGACAAGGGAGCTGATTAAAAAATATGATGTGGCCGGTCCCCGTTACACAAGTTATCCGACGGCCCCGGTGTGGAAGACCTTGCCTTCTGCCGAAGGCTATGAGACTAAATTAAAAAGTTTTGGCCGTACGGAACGTCCCTTATCTATTTATATCCATATTCCGTTTTGTGAATCCCTTTGTTATTTTTGCGCGTGCAACAAAATTATCCGAAAATCTTTAAAGACTTATGGCGATCAATACATAGATTATCTCGCAAAGGAAATGGAGCTTTTGTGCGAATTCATGGGGCGGAAGAAACCCGTTATTCAACTTCACTGGGGTGGCGGGACACCCACATTTCTGGATGAAGAGCAAATCAAGAGACTGTTTAATCTTACCTGTGAATATTTTGACATCCATCCGGACGGTGAAATTTCTATTGAGATTGATCCCAGGACAACAAAAAAAGAAAAGATCAGGTGTCTTCGAGAACTTGGTTTTAACCGGATTTCGATGGGTGTACAGGACTTTCATCCGGAGGTGCAAAAGGACATCAACCGGATTCAGCCTTATGAGTTGGTCAAAGAGGTCTATGAAGCCTGTCGGGAATACGAATTTACGTCGGTCAATATGGATTTGATTTATGGATTGCCGTATCAGACACAAGAAACTTTTAAAGAAACGGTCGAACGTGTGATTGACTTGGGGCCTGATAGGATTGCTCTTTATAGTTACGCGAATGTTCCGTGGCTTATCAAACATCAGGAAAGAATGAATCGTGAGAGAATTCCGGATGTGGATCAAAAATTGGATATTTTTATGCAGGCCCGCGAACAGTTTATGGCGGGAGGGTATCTCACGATCGCGATGGATCATTTTGCTAAAAAGAGTGATGCCATGGCTGAAGCATTTTTGGACGGAACTTTGTGGCGCAATTTTATGGGCTACACCTTAAGGCCCACGGACGATTTTATCGGGCTGGGTGTGTCATCGATCGGATTTGTCGGGTTCGCGTATTTTCAAAACCAAAAAAATCTGGATCAATACTATGAGGATCTCGATAACGGCAGGTTTCCGATTGAACGCGGAAAAATTCTGTCCGACGATGATATTAAGCGTCAATGGGTGATTACGAGCATCATGTGTCGATCAGGTGTGGATAAAAGGGAGTTTGAAAATACTTTTGGAGAATCGTTTGATCAGTATTTTTCACAAGAGCAGAGACACCTTGAGAAGTGCGAGGAGGACGGACTTGTTGAAATAGGGAAAGAAAAAATTGACGTCACACCTGTTGGACGGATTTTTATCAGAAATATCGCGATGGGATTTGATTGGTATCTGAGGCAAAAGGATAGCCATAAACAATTTTCAAAAACAGTGTAGGCATAGAATCGAAATCAAAAACAGGAATCATTAATCGAATGGAGGAGATGTTATGAATAAAACAGCTATAGCGGTACTCATTGCCGGGATTATGATGATGTCCGGAAGTATTTATGCCGGTGAAACCGAAACAGTTGAGTTCTCTGTTGAGGGCATGACCTGCGGGGGGTGTTCAGGAAAAGTCAGCGCGTGTATCATTGAACTTGAGGGCATCGAGGATGCCGAAGTGAGTCTAGAAGACGGGAAAGCTGTCGTTACGTTTGACGCGTCAGCAACAAATGCGAACAGCATTATTGCCGCAATCGAAAAAGTCGGTTTTACAGCAAAAGAAGTGAACTAATTTAAAATAATCACGATACATTGAGGAGGCAAGATATGACTAGGTTTTTATCAAGCTTGTTAGTTGTCGTATGTCTTTTAACATTTGGTGCCGCGGATGCTTACGCGAAATGGGAACATGGCTCTAAAGGGAAGAAGCAGGATTTGGAGCATAAATTTTACAAAAAGGCTTATATGTGTCTTGAAAACGCGGACGCACTAGGTCTCTCTGATGATCAGATTGAGGAATTGAAAAATCTGAAGCATGAAACTAAAAAAGATG
>JADFSZ010000174.1 GCA_022560555.1 PVC group bacterium | reverse complement strand
AGAATCTAATATCGCTTCTGTCTGGAAAAGAGTTGGAAAGGATGAGATATATTCATTCTGATGCTTCTTTGAAAACAAACGAAAAGATAAATTATCTAACTTATTTGGGTGTTATTAACCCATTAAATGCTTTAAATTATGTTCAACAAGTTTTTAAATATAATTATGCAGACTTACAAGGTGAAGTTATTAGTTAAGATTATGTTTAGATGGTTCAAATTTACGATAATAGCTTTGATATGGAATGGTGCTTGTAGATATATATTTAATAATTAAATTATAAAATATAGATAATAAATCCATAAAATTTGCCAAATTTATGGAATATTTTTTTTCATAACTGCTTATATGCACGGTGATAACTTTTTAATGATCACATGAATTTATCGTAAGTCGTTAATTATAAAATAATTGCATATAAATCATTGAATTTAAATGATTCTATATGATAATAGATTTGCATTTAGTAGTACTATATGATAAATTGATGGCATGGTAAAAAGAAAATTCTGGCATAAAAAGATTGAGGAACTCTGGGCCGAAAAATCAGTTCTTTGGTTATCCGGTGTGCGACGAGCCGGCAAAACAGTGTTGTCCAAAAGTTTAAGTAGAATTGAATATTTTGATTGTGAATTACCTCGTATTCGAAGAATGATGGACGATCCTGAAGCTTTTCTGAATGATCAAAATGGCAAACGGATTGTCCTGGACGAGATCCATCGATTAAAGGAGCCCTCTCAGCTTCTCGGATACAAAACGGCCGTATGTTTTGTAGGCGATGAAAAAAATGATGGCGGAAGCTATGACAATGAATCGAATAGACATAATAAGTTCGGAGCTAAGAGTTCGGAGTTCAGAGAAAAATATATAAAGCCACTCGGAGTTCGGAGACAGATATTAAGGTCTATCGGAAACCCAGGCCTCCGCCAAACTCACTATTCTTCTTGATATTTTTCTTTTAAACTTTCTAAGATGCTAGCATCCGCGAGAGTTGTGACATCTCCCAAAGCACGGCCCTCAGCGATATCTCTTAAAAGACGTCTCATGATTTTTCCGGATCGTGTTTTGGGAAGATCTTCGGTGAAAATAATCTTACTCGGTCTTGCAATGGCCCCGATTTTTTTAACCACATGTTGTTTGAGTGTTTTGTCCATTTCATCTCCGGCGGTATGACCGTCTTTAAGAATGACAAAAGCGGCAATCGCGGTACCTTTGATTTCATCTGAGATGCCTACGACAGCGGATTCTGCGACGGATGTATGATCTACAAGGGCGCTTTCCACTTCCATAGTTCCAAGCCGATGACCAGCGATATTGATGACATCATCGACGCGTCCTAATAGCCAGTAATATCCATCCGCATCGATTTTGGCTCCATCGCCGGTGAAATAAATATTGGGCCATTTACTCCAATATTGCTGTTTGTAACGTTCTTCGTCTCCCCAAATACCCCGTAACATAGATGGCCAGGGACTTGTTAGCCCGAGGTACCCGCCGCCTTCTTTAATAACGGTTCCGTCTTCCTTAAAAACCTTGGCCTCGATCCCGGGAAAGGGTCTGGTTGCGGATCCGGGCTTAAGATCGGTGATTCCGGGCAAAGGGGTGATGAGAATACAACCTGTTTCTGTCTGCCACCATGTGTCTACAATCGGGCATTGCTCACTGCCGATATGTTTGTGGTACCAGATCCAAGCTTCGGGATTGATGGGCTCACCTACACTTCCTAAAAGACGCAGGCTGGATAAATCATGCTTTTGAGGCCATTGGTGACCCCACTTCATAAAAGCCCGAATAGCCGTCGGTGCGGTATAAAATTTTGTGACTCCGTATTTCTCAATAATGCTCCAGAAACGGTCACGCTTGGGCCAATCCGGAGCCCCCTCATACATAATTTGCGTGACGCCGTTGGCCATAGGGCCGTAAACAATGTAGCTATGCCCCGTAACCCAACCAACATCCGCCGTACACCAGAAGACATCGTCTTCCTGAAGATCAAACACAAGTTTCATTGTAGTCGTGACGCCTGTCATATAGCCGCCCGTGGTGTGAATGATGCCTTTGGGTTTTCCTGTCGTTCCGGATGTGTAGAGGGTGAATAGGATGTCTTCAGAATCCATCTGTTCCGGTTCGCAATAATCAGCTACTTTTTCTTTGAGATCGTGATACCAGTGATCTCTCCCGTCCTTCATTTGTGTGTCTTGATCTTCAAGGCGTTTGACAACAAGAATGTTTTCGATGGTGGGACACGCCTTAACAGCTTCATCAGAGAGATCTTTTAAACCAATAATTTTCCCTCGTCGCCAGCCGCCATCTGCCGTGATGAGGAGTTTTGCCCCAGCGTCATTGATTCGATCTTTGAGAGACTCGGGAGAAAATCCCCCGAAGACAACCGTGTGAATAGCGCCGATACGGGCCGAGGCCAGCATGGCCATAGCCGCCTCAGGTATCATGGGCATATAAATAGCAATACGATCTCCTTTTCGGACGCCCAAGGATTTAAGAACATTGGCAAATTTATTTGTTTCATGATAAAGATCCTCGTACGTTAATTTTCTAACTTCACCGGGCTCTCCTTCCCAAATAATAGCTGTCTTATTTTTGCGATCCGTTTTCATGTGTCTGTCAAGGCAGTTGTAGGAAGCGTTGAGTTTTCCATTGAGAAACCATTTGGCGAATGGTGTTTTCCATTCAAGGATTTTGTCCCAAGGTTGGTACCAATCAAGTTTTTTGGCCTGATCACTCCAAAAGTTTTCGCGGTTGGCTTCAGCCTCCTTGTAGATCCGTTCATCCTGAAGGAGGGCTTTTGATCGGAACGAATCTGATGGTTTAAATATCCTGTTTTCTTCAAGAAGAGCCGAGACGGTGCCGTCTTGGGGCGCTTCCAATGGTTTTGTCATGGCGATTGATCCTTTCTAAAAATGAATGGACAACTAAGGTTTAAGTGATCCCTGTCAATGGTTTTCCCGTGGGGGAGAGAGTGATATGAGACGCACATCTTACACTCGTTTGATTGGCTTTGCAAGCCCAAGGAATTTTATGCGGGCAGTCGAATCGATACGGTTGCCCCTTGATCAGGCCCCTTAGAATCCAATGTGATTGTTCCTGCCAATTCGTGAATAATCATTTGGCAAATAGACAATCCGACGCCTGTGCCTTCATGGGTGGCGAGACCTTGAAAGAATTTTTCAAAGGCCCGACCTTTGACTTCATTTGACAAACCAATGCCGTTATCAATAATTTGGATGTCAATATACTTGGCTTTTTTCTTCGCGATAATTTTAATCGAAGGCGCTTTCTTTGTGGATCGGTATTTAATAGCGTTGTTGATGAGATTTGAAAAC
>JADFSZ010000018.1 GCA_022560555.1 PVC group bacterium | reverse complement strand
CCTATGAAGAGTTAACGGCTTAAAAGAATTACACTTGCCAATAAATATATTTTTTTTAGCATTTATGATATTATATGCAAACACAGTATAAAGAAGATTAAAAAAGATCAATGACGTCAAAGCTTTTAAAAATTGTTTTATCTCTCTCCTTGTTTACAAGCCTCTTTTTTGGATGGAGTCATCCGGCATGGGCCGTCCGTGATGGCATTCCTGTTCATGACATCATTGTCCGGGGAAGTCAAAACATCAGTCCGGATCTCGTTTTGCCCCAAATTCGTCTTAAAAAGGGAGATCCCTTTGAAAGTGCGGTTTTAAACGAGGATCTTCGTCGCCTGTATTCTCTGGGGTACTTTTCTGATATCACGGTTCAATTGGATGAATTGGACGAAGGCGTTGATATTATATTCTCCGTTACAGAAAAACTGACCGTGACCGCCATTATTATCTCGGGAAACGACCGGTTTCGAACAAAGAAACTTGTGCGTGAAATCACTCTGTTAGAAGGAAGCGTTTTAAATCAAAGCATCGTTCAAAGTGACGTGAATCAACTCAAGGCTTATTATGAAAAAAAGGGGCATTCTGCGGTCATTGTCCAGGCTGAAATTGACGCAGACCCTGAGACGCAATCCGCGGTGGTGACATATGTGATCGTAGAGGGCCCCCGAGTCAAGATCCGAAGCATTGTTTTTGAAGGAAATGACGATATACCGGACAAAGTTTTTGTTAAAGCCATGAAAACAAAAAAAAGCGGAATTTTTCAATCCGGATACATGAAGCGAGAAATTTTTCAGGCGGACTTAGATGCTGTTATGCGCCATTACCGGGATCAAGGTTACATTAACGCGAGAATTCTTAAAGTAGACGAAACCGAAAGCGAAGATAAGAAATTTTTGGATATCGTGATAGTTGTGGAAGAAGGGTATATCTATCAAATTGGTGAAGTCCGGGTGAACGGCAATATCTTATTCCCCGAAGAAGATCTCAGGAAATCCATCACCGTTAAGAGAGGAAATGTTTACAACCTGACAACGGTGTCAGAATCCATCGGAAATATTGAAGAATTTTATGGCGACAGAGGCTACATTTATGCCAAAGTGGATCTGTTTACAAGAATTGATGAAGAAACTCAGGATATTAATTTAGAATTTCGCATCAGCGAAAACGAAAAAATATACATAGAGAACATCGTCATCCGAGGCAATGCGAAGACGAAAGATATTGTTATCCGAAGGAATATTACACTGAAACCCCTTGATGTTTTTGACGGAGGCGAGCTTTCTAAAAGCCAGGAGAGACTTCTCAAGATGGAATACTTTGAAGATGTTCGGCTCAATATCGAGCCCGGCAGTATGCCGAATCATGAAAATTTGATTGTGGATGTTGTGGAAAAGAAAACGGGAAACTTGAGTTTTGGGGCCGGTTACAGCACCATTGAAAATTTAATCGGTTTTGTTGAAATGACACAAACAAATTTTGATATTGGGAATTTTCCCAGTTTTATCGGGGGTGGTCAACGCCTGCGTTTGCGTGCGGAAGTCGGACGTCGCCGGCGGGATTATGAGTTGAATTTCGTAGAACCCTGGCTGTTCGATTATCCCGTATTATTTGGGGTAGATCTTTTCAATCGTGATTTCTTTCGTGCTGATTTTGACGAAAGACGAACGGGCGGAGCCGTACGATTGGGAAAGGCGCTAGGAAAACACAACTACATATCCGCACGTTACAAAATCGAAAATGTTAAAATTGATTCTTTCTCGCTTGATGCATCGCCTTTGATTCTCGCGGAGGGAGGGGAAACGCTTTTAAGCAGTTTGACGGTCACCTTATCCCGCAATACAACGAATAGCGGCACGTTCCCCACACGGGGATACTCAACGTCATTTTCAACGGAATTTATGGGAGGCCCGCTCGGCGGAGATGTGGAGTATCTGAAGTACAATGTTGCGGCTAAGAAATATTATTCTTTCATCGAAAAACAGGTTTTGGAACTCTCGCTTGATTTAGGGACGATTCAAAACTATGGGGCCTCGGACCGCGTTCCGATTTTTGAGCGGTTTTTTGCCGGAGGAAACAATTTGCGGGGATTCGGATTTCGTCAAGTTGGGCCGAGGGACGCGGCAAACAATCCCATCGGAGGCAATACGATACTGCTTGCGAGCGCCGAATACAGTTTTCCGGTTTATAAAGATGTCATTCGGGGTGCTGTGTTTTATGACACGGGAAATGTTTATGAAGATGAATTTTCCTGGAATCTGGGAAGTCTTGTGAGCGGTGCGGGTGTCGGTGTGCGTGTAAAAACGCCTTTTGGTCCGATGAAATTGGACTATGCGTGGGTTTTGGACAAAGACGAACGTGATCTTAATGCCGATTCGGCTCGTTGGCATTTTGGTGTCGGGAAACTTTTTTAAATTCAGTGTGTTTCGAAAAATCAAAAACTTATGAAAAGAGGGTTGTTTAAATGAAAAAAAGCACTTGGGTTATTGGTATAATGGTTTTGTGCATTTGGAGTCTTCCGGGACACCTTCAGGCCGAAGAGGCCCTTAATATAGGAATGGTGAATCTGCGCCAAATTTTTGCGGAATTTGAAGATGTGGAAAAATCCTCGAAAGTTTTGAAAGGAGAGGTTGAAAAACAGCAGGAAGTTATTGACCGGAAAAAGACCGAGATTACGACCTTAACCGAGGAGCTGGATAAACAAGAAATCATTTTATCTAAAGAAGAAAAAGAAAAGCGCGAAGAAATTATTGATGCGAAAGTTAAAGCTCTTCAGGATTTTGTTATTGAAGTGAATCAAAGCATAAAATCCATGGAAAATAAAATCAAGAAAGAAATCATTGATCGAATTCTTGAAGCGGTACAAGCGGTTGGTGAGGAAGAAAAATACGATCTCATCCTGGAGCAAAATGACAAAATCGTTTTGTTTAGCGTGCCTAGATTTGATATCACCGAAAAGGTTTTGAAAAAATTAAAAGTTAATAATTGAACGATCGTTAAGGACCCTCTCTGGTGTCAGAAGCCCAAAAAACAATAGCCGAAGAAGCCAACTATGCCGGTATAGGACTGCATACGGGTAATGAAGTGGCCGTGACTTTTAAGCCGGCACCGATGGATTACGGTATACGCTTTATTCGTGTGGATCTTCCGGGGAAGCCCGAGCTTCCGGCGGATGTCTCCCTTGTGCGGGATGTCTCCCGCGGGACAACCATTGGCGAGAAAGATGTCAAAATTCACACTGTAGAGCATATGTTAGCCGCGATTACGGGCCTTGGGATTGATAACATTCAAATCGAATTAAATTCCAATGAAACTCCTGTCATGGACGGGTCGGCCGAACCCATAGTCAAAGTGTTGAAAAGCGCCGGTTGTACGGTCCAGGATAAAGCGAAACGCTTTTTCCAGGTCCGGCAAATCGTGCATTGTTCGCTTAATGATATGCACATTGTGGTCATGCCCGCGAATGAACTCAGAATATCATTTACCATTGATTACCAGCATCCGGCTTTAGGAGCTCAATATCATTCTCTTGTCATCAATGAAAAATCGTTTGAAAATGAGATTGCCCCCGCGAGAACATTTTGTTTTTTGAGCGAGGTGGAGAAACTGAGGAGCCAAGGGCTCATCAAAGGAGGGACATTGGACAATGCCGTTGTGCTCGGCGATGATAAAATATTAAATGAAAACATGAGATTTCCCGACGAGTTTGTCCGGCACAAAATTCTTGATCTCATAGGGGATTTAACGCTTCTCGGATCTCCCATCAAAGCGCATATTTTGTCGATTAAATCGGGGCACGCGTGCAATGTCAAACTTGTCGAAAAATTAAGAAAGATGGAATCGCGGAATTTTGGATCCGGTATCCTTGTTCACGATTCTGATGTGCACGGTCATGAGTTGGATATTAATGATATTCAGAAAATTTTGCCGCATCGGTATCCCTTTTTACTCATTGACCGTATTCTGGATATGGAAGGTCAAACACGGGCTCTCGGCATTAAAAACGTCACCATCAATGATCAGTTTTTTCAGGGACACTTTCCGGGGCATCCCGTGATGCCGGGAGTGCTTATCGTCGAAGCCATGGCGCAACTGGCGGGGGTGCTGATGCTCAGAGCCGAAGAGAATATTGGGAAAATTGCGTACTTTATGGGAATGGAAAAAGTCAAATGGCGCAAACCGGTTTTCCCCGGAGATCAACTTTTGATGGAAGTGCGCTTAAAAAAGAAACGCAGTAAATATTGTAAATTTTCGGGCATTGCGACAGTGGACGGAGCCGTGGTTGCCGAGGCCGATCTGTCATTTTCCATCGTGAGCCCGTGATCACCCGAAGTTTTATAGGCCCCCAAATTCTTCAAGCGGATATCCAAATCAATAAGGATATCCTCTTTCTTTTGAGTAAGGATAAATATAAAGGAACGATATGGCTCAGATTCACAAAACGGCGATTGTTGATCCGCGTGCCATTCTTGGTGAGGACGTCTCGATAGGTCCGTATTCTATTGTAAAGGCGAACGCGGTTATTGGGGACCATACGTGTATCGGATCAAGCTGTGTGATTGAAAGCGGGGCCTCCCTCGGACGCGAGTGTGTGTTGTTTACCGGGGTGATTATCGGAAGTATTACGCAGGATCTCAAATATGCCGGAAAAACTTCTTTTGTCAAGATCGGGGACAGAAACCGTATTCGGGAATATGTCACCATTAATCTCGGGACGGAGGAAAACTCTGAAACAATTATCGGCAATGATAATCTACTTATGGCCTATGTTCATGTCGGGCATAACAGTGTTATCTATAACCACTCCATCCTGGCGAACGGAGCCACGCTGGCCGGCCATGTTGAGATCGAAAACGGCGCGGTTGTCGGAGGATTGTCCGCCCTTCATCAATTTGTGCGTATCGGAAAACAAGCGATTGTCGGAGGATGTTCGAAAGTTGTTCAAGATGTTATTCCTTACGCAAGAGCCGACGGACATCCCGCGAAATTATACGGCCTCAATTCTATAGGTCTCAATAGAAAGAATTTTTCTCTTGAACTCCAAGCACTCTTGAAAAAAGCGTTTAAAATATTATTCCGATCACAACTTCCCCTTTCTCAAGCCCTCTCGAAGCTTAAGGATCAGTATCAGGATACCGTAGAAGTGATGGATGTGGTCCGCTTTATCGAAAAATCCAGCCGGGGGATTTGTCGATGAGCACATTGGGTCTCATTGCCGGACACGGAGAATTTCCCCTTCTTTTAGCCGAGCAGGCCCAAAAAGCGAATATCTCGGTTGTCGCGTTTGCGATCATCGGAGAAACAGAATCGCGTATTGAAGACATTGTCAAAACGGTGCATTGGCTGGAGATTCACGAAGTTGAGAGACTCATTGAGCTTCTTCATGATCATCATATCACGGAGGCTGTGATGGCAGGGAAAATACATAAAGCCCATTTGATTAAAAACGCACCGGCCCTTATGAAACAAATGCCGTTAAAAAATATCTGGACGAATGTGTTGGATCGACGTGATGATTCCTTGCTTCTGGCGGTGGCTGAGCGTTTTGAAGACGCCGGGGTTAAACTCATTGCATCGACAACTTTTATGGAATCGTTTCTGGCCCCGGTTGGGGTTATGACTAAGCGTGTCCCGACGGACAGGGAACAGGAGGATATTCTGTTTGGTTTTGATATGGCCAAAAAATCAGCCGCGTTGGATATCGGACAAACCATTATTGTTAAGAATAAGGCTGTGATGGCTGTGGAAGCTATTGAGGGAACAGACGCGGCGATTAAGAGGGGAGCCCTTTTGGGCGGAGACGGAGTGGTTGTTGTAAAGGTGAGCAAGCCTCATCAGGATATGCGTTTTGATGTTCCTGTCGTAGGAGTTGAAACCCTTGAGGTGATGAGTCAAGTTAAGGCTTGTGTTCTAGCGGTTGAAGCGGGCAAAACCCTCATCATGAATAAAAAAAAGTTTGTGAATAAAGCCGATCAAAGGAATGTTTGCGTCCTAGGAGTCGCTTCACATGACTAAGATTCATCCGACTGCCATCGTTGACACCGGCGCACGCATCCATCATGATGTCCAGGTGGGGCCCCATGTTGTGATTGAAGACGATGTGGATATTGACGCAGGTACCGTTGTGATGGCGGGCAGTTTTATTGCCCGCGGAACGAGAATCGGGAAAAACAATCGGATTCATATGGGGGCTGTCATCGGCCATGAACCGCAAGATTTAGCCTTTCATTCAGACATTCATAGTTACGTTCATATCGGGGACAGCAATGAAATTCGTGAATATGTTACGATTCATAAAGGAACCAAGGAAGGCTCATCGACACACATTGGCAACAATTGTTTTTTGATGGGTGCTTCTCATGTCGCACATAATTGTCAAATAGGAAATCATGTTATTTTGGCGAATGGTGTTTTATTGGCCGGATATGTTGATGTGGGAGAGCATGCCTTTATTTCCGGAATGGTGGCTGTGCATCAGTTTGTTCGCATCGGTGCTTTTGTGATACTTTCGGGTCATTCAGCCGTGAATAAAGATATTCCTCCCTTTATGTTGGCCGGGGGGCGCCCCTGTGCTGTTTCCGCGGTCAATCTTGTTGCTCTTCGTCGAGGGGATTTTTCCCCGGAGCGGATTGAAGACATTAAGAAAGATTTTAAGATTCTTTTTAAGTCAGAACTGAATAAATCACAAGCGATCGAGAAGTTATCCAAAGAACCGCCCAACGAACATCGGAATCTTCTTCTGGATTTTCTGGAGAAATCCGAACGGGGACTTTGTATTGCCTCAGGTCTCAAAGATCGCGCATAAAAGATCATCATAAAGTGACAATCGTATCAAACAAACAAATTCATTCACCGATACGTATCGGCGTCGTCGGTGTCGGATTTTTAGGTGAGCGGCACGCGCGCATCTACAGCCGTATGAAAAATATTGAGTTGCTTGGGGTCATGGATATTGATTTGAGGCGCGCGAAAAAAATCGCAAGAATATGTAAAACTCGACCCTATGAACACCTCGATGATTTATTGGCTGATGTTGATGCCGTCAGTGTGGTGACACCGACAGGCAGTCATTTATCCGTTGGATCATCGGCCATTGAAGCCCAATGTCATGTTCTCATTGAGAAACCCATCACGACAAATGTTAGTGAAGCCGATCAGCTTCTGGATTTAGCCAAGAAGCATCAGGTAATTTTACAAGTGGGACATGTGGAGAGATTTAACGCGGCTGTGACGGCAGTGGAAAAGATTCTAAAAAACCCCCGTTTTATTGAGGTCCATAGACTGGGAAGCTACAGTTTTCGAAGCACGGATATTGATGTTGTGTTAGATTTGATGATTCATGATATTGATATCGTGCTGTGTTTAGTTAAATCGAAAATCAAAGAAATTTCTGCGTACGGAACACCCGTCTTGTCTCAGAAAAATGATATCGCAAACGCGAAATTAATTTTTGAAAATAAATGCATTGTCAATCTCACTGCAAGCCGATTGACATTGCAGTCGATGAGAAAAATTCGTGTTTTTGACGAAGAGAAATATGTTTCCATTGACTATATGAAGCAGGAAGCTGTGACATATTCCAAGAAATATCCTCAAAAAACAAACCCCCGCACGATTTTAGACCTTATTCATCGTAAGAAATTAAACATTCGGAAAAATGAACCCTTGCAGGATGAATTAAATTCCTTCGTGTGTTCCATTCAGGATGGGTTGGAACCCCTTGTTTCAGGGTTGGCCGGGCGGGAAGCCTTGGCTATTGCAGAGGAGATTATTTGCCAAGTCAAAAAATATTAATCGTTGCCGGAGAAGCTTCCGGTGATTTGCATGGAGGCATTCTAGCCGGTGCGATCAAAAAGATCAATCCGGATGTAGAGCTTTATGCGCTGGGCGGTCCAAAGCTCGCCAATGAAGGTGTGCCTCTTCTGGAAGATATGCTCAAGCATGCCGTTGTTGGCTTGATTGAAGTCGTAAAAAGTTATTCGATATTTCGTCGGATTCTTTTTCAAACGCTTGACTGGATTAAAAAAGAAAAGCCGGATGTGATTGTATTTATCGATTTTCCCGGTTTTAATCTTAAACTCGCTGCTCTAGCTAAAAAATTAGGCGTGAAAATTGTGTATTTTGTCAGTCCGCAAATTTGGGCTTGGGGAAAGGGGCGTATATGGAAAATAAAAGCCTTGGTTGACCTCATGTTGGTTTTGTTTAAATTCGAAGAAACAATGTATAAAGAAGCAGGGGTCAACGTTCTTTATGTCGGACATCCGATTTTGGAAGCTCTGCCCGGTGAAAAAGATGTCCTTGCACTTATCCAGCCCTATCATGAGCTCAGGGAAAAAACCGTCATTGGTCTTTTGCCCGGAAGCCGTCCCAACGAGATCCAAACTCACCTGCCGATTATGCTCACAACAGCCGAGAATTTGTACAAAAAAAATAAAAGTCTGCATTTTATTTTGGGACTTGCGGATGGAGCGTGTCCTCAGATTATCCGAGATCTAACGGCTCATACTAAAATTCCTCTAACAATTGTTGAATCAGGAGCTTACACGTCTATTGCCCTTTCTCGGCTTGTTCTTGTTGCGGCCGGAACCGTGACCTTGGAAGCCGCATGCTTTTTGAAGCCCATGGTGATTTTGTATAAGATTTCTTGGGCCACATGGTGTTTAGGCCGCCTTGTCGTGGACGTTCCGTTTTTAGGAATGGTGAATATTGTCGCTGGCGAAGAAGTGGCTCCCGAATGTCTGCAATCACAGGCTAAGCCTTATTTTATCCAAAAACACGTAGAAGCCATCATTGAAAATCCAGAAAGGGAAAAGGAAATTGTTCATAAACTGATGAAAGTCAAAGAACGTCTCGTCTCGGATGGTGCCGCACGTAAGGCTGCGCGCGCCATATTAAACATTCTCGCCTGAAAATTCTATTATAGTTTAGTATGATACGAATCTTGCTGTTATCAGCATGCTTTTCAAAAACACGCCTACGCCATGTCGCTTCGGGATACCGGCTTAATATGCTTGACACAGATCAGCTTATGCTTTATACTTACATAAGACATTATATACGAATAACGGCATTATCTTGACACACTTACAGAAAGCATAACGGGGGGCTATGCTTCCAAGAAGAGCTTATATTGGGATTGATATAGGGGCAAGCTCAATAAAGATTGTTGAGTTTAAGAAGGTTGGCAAGGATCTCGAGATTGTCCACGCCCATCAATCTGAAATTCCGCGTGAAGAAGCTATTAATCTTCAAAAAGATTTTTCTCCTATTGCCGTAATTATCCGGCACATGTTATTAAAAATGGGGATTGAAAAATCCAGCGCCATCGTATCCCTGCCAAACCAGTTTACATTTTCCCGCTTCATAAAACTTCCTCCGGTTATGTCGAGCAAGATCGGCCAAATCATTGAATATGAGGCCCAGCAACAGGTTCCCTTTCCCATAGACAGCGTTGTATGGGATTACCAGATATTGGAACAACAAACTTTAGCCATCGAAACCGAGGTTGTGCTGAGCGCTCTCGAAAAGCGGATTTTAAAGAGCTTTTTAACTCCGATGACAAACGTTGTTGAAGTGGAAGCTATCGACGTTGGCGGACTGGCTTTTTACAATTACGTGCACTACAAGCCGCCCGGGAAAGGGATCGTTTTTATTGACATCGGAGCCGCAACAACGACATTGTTGGTGTATGAAGGGAAAAAATTCTGGTCCAGAAATCTTCCCTTAGCCGGTAATGAAATCACAGAAACAATAAAAAATGAGATGCGTATCGGCTTCAAAGAAGCCGAACAAATGAAAATCGATCAAGGGCTAACCGAAGAAGAAAGCGGGACTTCCGGCAAGGTGAACCGTTCGATCACGATCACTTTGCAGCGTCTCATCGCTGAAATTCAGCGCTCAATCGGCTATTACCGGTCCCAATCCAAAGAAGTTGTCATTGAAAAAGTTGTTGTTTCCGGTGGTGGGGCCAATTTGAAAGGCATTATGGCCTTTATTGAAAAAAACATCGGAATTCCGACACAGAAAATTGATCTTCTTGAAAACATCAGTGTGTCGCCAAAGGGAACGATCAACAAGACTGAAGGGCTTGATCCCGCGTTTGGGATCGCATGCGGACTGGCTTTACGCGCCGTCGGTAAAGCAGAGCTGAATACCAATCTTTTGCCGCAAGAAGTGATTCAGACGCGAGGAATAAAAAAACGGCAAGGGCATTTTTACGCAGCGGCGGGATTATTTTGTCTCTCCTTGGCCGTCATCTATTTGGGCATTTCTTTTCAAACCACACAGCTCGAGACAAAAACGAATCAGATCGAACTCATTGTTTCGGAATGCGAGGAATGCTATCAATTAAGAACTGGTATCGAAGAAAAACTGGATCCTTTAGAGAGCCGTCTGGAAGAAGTGCGGGTTTTGCTGAATCACAAACATGACTGGCTGAATACGCTTGCCCGAGTGACACGTCATATTCCCAATAATTTTTGGCTTGACGAATTTATTCCGGTTCAAAGGATGAAGGGAGAAGCAGAGGCACTGGACCAAAGACCAAGGGCTCGGGGGCGCCGCCAGGCTGAATCTCGCGGCCGGCCGGAGGGAAAAGGTTTTTCTCTGGGGGATCGGGCTATGTTTTTCAAGCAATTTCAAATTCGCGGGAAAACAAAGGGTGATTTTTCGGATGTTGAGGATTTCAAAAACACCTTAGCCCAAGACAGCTATTTTACGAAGGTTGAAGTTGTCGTTGCCGTCCAAGATAGTTTGGGGGAGCTTATTGAATTTACGATTTACGTGGAGTTTGGAGATTTATCATGAGGTTTAGCTCAAAAGATATTGTTGTGATTGCTATACCGATTATTATTGTTCTTCTTGGAATCGGCACATTCCTTTATTTTTATCTTCCCCAGAAAAAGGCCTATGCGGATATGCAACATCAGTATGAGCAATCCATGAAGCAGCTTGATGAGTATCATAAAAATGCCGGCTCAGTAACTGTACGTAAAATTGTGACGAATCTTGAACGTGAATACTCTAAGCTTAACGAAGAATACGAAGCTATCAAAAAACATTTGATCGAGGCGTACCCATTTACATTTTCCGAGAAATATCCGAGTTTGTCGGGACTTGATTTCAAAAATCTTGTGGTTAAGAAGCGAAGAGAGCTTGGGCGTCAAAGAATCGGGTTCGAGCAATTTGACACAACCATTCCTAAATCGGCGGAGGTGCCGGATCTTGTTCGGCGTCTAGAAATATCAGAAACAATTATTCGGGTTTTTCAGGAAGCCGGGACTCCTGAACTTAAAAATATTCATATTACGCAAGGGAAGATGAAAACAAACAAAATGACTCAAGAGCCGACATATGAGGAATTTACGGCCACGTTTAACTTCGAGACGGATTACGGCGAACTGATTAACTTGCTTTACGCTCTCGAGCATCAGCGTTTGTTTTTTATCATAAATTACTGTCATATCAGCCGGGTAACGGAAGAAACCGTTAAAGCCGATTTGGTTGTAAAAGCTTTCCGGTTTTTGTTAGGCTAAGGCGATACCGAGGTATGACCACAGATGAAATTGCAATGGGATGTTGTTATAGACAAAGTTTTGCGGCACTACGATGCCATCATGATGTGGTTTTGTGCGATCGTGCTTATTATTTGCGTGGGATGGATTCTGGTGAATTGGTCTATGACTGAAAATATTAGCGCGTTTAATGAACGTTTGTCAGATATCGAATCTGATATACAACGGCATGCTGTCGTACCGGAAAGTCTTGTGGGGGAGTTCCAACAGCTTTTGAGTAAGTCAGAGAACTTTGTTTTGAATAAGGACCAGTTTGGCCGCATACTTTTCGTCAAATATAAGGCACCGGAAGGAGTACTGCTTCCTCCACCGCCGGTAGTAATTGTGGAAGTGCCCGAGGACATCTTGGAACCGGAAAAACCGGAGTTTGTGTTAAAAAAAACGATACGAGAGCCGATACCCCTTCTTTGGTTGGGTGAACTTAAAAATGAGATCGGCCTTGTTTTGTTCCAAATGAATACCCCCTCGGGGACGCATTTTCGCGAGATTAAGGGAGAAGTTGAAGGATATCGTTTGCTTGAGATCAAAGAGGGGAAATTAAAAATTGAAAAATTGATTGACGGAGAAACGTTTTTCTTAGAATACAAGAAACCCAGTATGAAGAAAGAGTTGTTTGCGGAAATTTACATTGAATCGGAAAATCGGCCTGAGACCGTACACGTGGGAAGTGTGATTAAGGGCTTTACTGTGGTTGAAATTACCGATGAAACAGCCGCATTGAAGAATTTAGATCAAGGGGACATGATTACTCTCACAATAGAGGCTCCGGACCAAGAAGAAGATGCAGAGAGCGAGTTATAATAACCGATCTTTGGAGAAACGTATGTCCTATAAAGGGAATCAAAAAATGGCGATTTTGGCGTTTTTGATACCGGTTTTTATCGGGATGACTGTGGTTTGTCCGCAAAATCTCAAAGCCAATACGGGGATGCACCTGGTTGAAAAGGAGATCCAGGATTATCTTGATCAGCATTACACGCAGGCCATCACGCTGTATCGAGAAGGAGCCCTTGAAGCGGCCCTTATTGAATTTCAAAAGGTTCAGGATATCAATCCGAATTTTGAGCAGGTTAAGGTGTATATGGACAACGTGAAAAAGGAAATCTTAAACAGGCCCGCGAAAGAGAGCCCCCGTCCATCTTCCGATTGGATAAGCACCATGGATGTGAAAGCGAAGCAAGTCAATATGAGAGCGGAGAAAATTAATATTTACACTGATCGCATCAGTGATTCCGCGGCAATGGGAGGGCCATTGGAAGATGCCGCGTCGTGGGCCGCGCGGGATTTTCTGAAAGCGGAGGTTAAACGCCAAAGAGCCGAAAGAAAGAAAGCACGCACGGCCCAAAAGAAAGATGCGAAAAGAAAACGGGCGATACATAAAGCCAAAGAACAGAAAGCACGGGGAATCGCAAGGGCGCTTGCCCGAGGCGAAAAGTATTATGACCAAAGACAATATGAGCAGGCCGATAAAGCCTTTAATCGTGTCTTGAAGCTTGACCCCAATAACCGGAAGGCTAATCAGTTTGTCAAAGATGTCCAAAAGCAACTGAGCCGCAAAGAACGTATGGACAAAGCGGAAGAATTGTTTCATCAGGAGAAATATGACTTGGCTCTCGTTTCCTATAAAAATATTCTGAAACAAGAACCTGAAAATGACAAAGCCAGACAGTTTATCCGGGAGATTCAGCAGGCAAAAGTACAGTATGCCATGGATGTGCGCCAACAAACCATGAAGCGTCTTTTTAAAGAAGGTCAAAAGCTTTATCAAGTGAGGCAGTACGATATGGCCATCAATATTTGGGAGGATACGCTCAGTATGGGCCCCCAGCCGGATTTAAAAGAAAAAGTTTCTGAATGGATTCGCCGGGCAGAAATAGAGAAAGTTGAGTTAGAAAACGTTCTCCTAGAAAAGATGGCGGACATTGCAACAACGGGACATTTGTCCGATGTGATTGAGAGTAGTATCCCCTCAACCCAGAGAGCACCTGATTGGGCGCGTCAGTTCGGTCCGCGGCGACGTCCTCTCGAAACAGCTTTATACGTGTCTCCTGATAAGCAAAAGCTTTTAGATGCCTTGGCCGTACGATATACCGTGGAATTTAACAATGCCAGTATTTTATCCGTTATTGAGACACTTTCTGCTCTGACAGGATTGAACATTGTTGTTGACACCCGTGCGATCGCCCAAGACATCGGGGAACTAAGCGATGTGCTTGAGGGCGGGGCCATATCGATCAAAGTGAAAGATTTGCCGTTGATTGAGCTTCTGGATGCCGCTTTAAGATTTACGGATTTGCGTTACATGATTGAAGAAAATATGATCTGGATTACCACACAGAACCGGATTCTTGAAAGTGGTTTACGCATGGTGGTTTTTGATGTATCGGACTTGATTCGCAAGATTCATGACTTTCCATCCGATGGTCTCGAAGGAGTCAATATTTCAACTGGATCTTCGGAGGCGGGGGGGAATAATTACAAAACCAAAAATAAGAATAAGAATGAGGGATTACATTATGAGAAAGAAAATTTTAGATAAGTGCCGATGGATATTTCTGATCGTCATCATTGAAGTCTTTGTCAGAGTACCGTATGCTGAAGCGCTAGCTCCGGAATCGATAACAAGCGATGAAGTCATCTCCATACAAGTTTCCGGAGGGATTGAAGGTGTCGCGAGCCCCTTTATTGTTCCGGGAGAATCTCTCATTACGCTCATAACCGACATGGTCAATTTTGAAGAAGAAGGAACCAACATTGTTTTTCATCGTCCGACAGGAAAACTCTTTGTGAGAAATACACCGGAAAATATCAACCGTGTTGAAAGCATTCTGGAGGAGCTTCGCACTTATGTCGCCGATGAAATCTTGATCGAAGCGCGTATTATTGAAGTGACCTCTTTTGACGGTACAGATTTGGGAGTTGAAATTCGGGATTTAGGATACACGGTCGACGTGGGGAATCATCATGGGACTTTTGGCGTAAATGGCAATACGGGCGGGGGATCTGACGTAACAAACTTTGGGGCTGGAGTCTGGACGGAAGATTTTCCCCTGGACCCAACCGAAGAATTCAGTATTTTAGGATTCATTAATACCTCCAATCTGAATATTGATGTTCTCGTTCACGCCTTAGCCCAAAAAGTGGACCTGACCACTTTGGCATCTCCGCGCATTTCATGTTTTAATAACCAGCGTGCCAACATCCAGATTATACGCACGCAGTCCTACGTTAGCGATATAGACACAAGCACCCAGACAGTGGGGGATACTCTCGTTTCTGTTCCGGATCCCGTTGTCAGTGAAGCAGACTCAGGCATTGTTTTGGATATCACGCCTACCATTAGTACGGATCGCAAAAGTATCATTCTGGAATTTCATCCCGTTGTCATTGACTTAGAGTTGGTACCGGGAACCATTCCCATTGGAAGTGAGGGGGAGATAGCGAACATCTTCTTTCCGAATTTTGTCACCCGCAGCGTGGATACGACGGTGCTGATACCGGATGGAGGCACTGTTATCATCGGAGGTCTCATGACACGTGAAGAAAGGGAGGATGTGCGGAAAGTTCCATTTTTTGGTGATATTCCTCTCATAGGAAATTTATTTAAAACAACAACAAAATCAGAACAAAGGAAAAATTTACTTTTCTTTATTACCGCAAAAATTAAAGATAATGATCGCGCGTTTTGAAACCATAATGACGCATGGGCCGATAAACTTCGTAGTTTTTAAACCTTACATATGAAATGCCCGTCGGGGATTTTTCTTGCCAAAATTTTATCTCATTGATGGAAATGCAGTATGCT
>JADFSZ010000173.1 GCA_022560555.1 PVC group bacterium | reverse complement strand
CGCCATCGCCATTCCCGTCATTGCCATTTCCGTCATCGCCATTCCCGTCATTGCCATTCCCGCCATTGCCATTTTCATCTTGATCGCTGGGATCTTTTCCCTGCTCTAAGAGATCCTCTTCGCTGTTTTGAGTTCTCGGCAAGATAGGACTAGCGAATGATCCGGCAACACCTTCCTTGAAATACGGTGTCAACACCCCCTCCTCAATATGATCAAGCTCACGCTCATCAATACGAAAGATCTTTAATTCATCCATCACTCCGCCTGCGTTAAAAAGGGCATCAACTCCCCGGTTCCCCACAATCAAATGTGAGACCGGAATAACTTTCATAGTCTTATCAACACGCACTTCCTGAATCCCCAAAGATTTACCATTTACGGTAAAACGAAAGTCCGATCGAAATTTATTCCAACTAAAAAGTAAGCGATACCATCGATTGAGTTTAAGCGAGACCGGTTCAAGTGTAATTTTGAGATCATTTATCGTGACTACAAATGTGCCGTTTTTATAATCCAGGCTGAGCTGACGGCCAACATCACTAAAGAATGAGAGGTCATTGGTTTTGCTTTGCCAAAACTCATTGATGGGATAAAACGCAAACGAGACGATTCCCGCATCAGGATTAAAATCTGTGATTTCTTTAATTTCCGCATAAGAACCCTCATTTTCAAATGTAATTCCCAAACCGGACTTTCCATCAACGAAACTTGCTTTCTCACCTATAAATACCTGCGGGTCCCCTAAAGCCCGTGTGATATCAGGGGAATCCATATTCCAATAAAATATTTCATCCTGGGATGAATAAAGAAAAGATTGAGAGTACAACCAGAAAACCAAACTTAAAAAAGCTATCAAGTTACGAGTACAAGACATTTTGGACATCCTTATATAAGGGTTTGATGTCGCCTATAATTGCACATACGGATTGGCCGTTCGAAGTTTCAATAAGGCTCCTAAGCCTAATATCGTTATCAGAACAGTCAGGATATAGTTAACAATAGGAATGGACGTTAAAAAAACATAAACGATCAACCCGAGCGTAAAGGGCAGCAGCCTTCCGACATTCCAGTCCGGGTTAATTTTTTTCAATACTTTTCTCCCAATTAAAAAACTTACAACAACCTGAGGAATAATGGCAATATACAAAAGAAACCCGATAATCAATACGATTTCAAGAAGAAGACCTATCCCCACCAAAATCAGAAGCACGCCTGTTAGGGACATCATAATGGACAATATTGACAATAACACCGTCAATGCCGGAACGGCACAAAGAAGGAAAACAATAAGAAATATCGCGCCGACACCAAAAAGAAAACTCGCTAACGTATGGTGACGTATCGTCTCGGCAAGCCGACGCATCCAATATCCGAACAACCAAAACAAAAGAATTCCAAAGATAAAATATGTTAGAAAACGATTAAGGTTGGTCATGCCAAACCCGACAATTAAAGGCCCAAATGTTTCACCAAAAATTTTACCGTCTTGAATAATTCTCCCTTCGAGATTTGCTTTTGGATCAATCCTGGCAGCCTTGTGAGACTCATAAAACAGCATTCCCCCGATTTGAGCCGATTCTCCGACAAACAAACCCGGTTCAACGTAGGGCATACGTGCATTCTTTACGTGATGTATACGCCGATAAGACTTTCTTGGCGTTGCCCCGACTTTAACGCGAACATTTCCGGTAATGGCGCCATCTAGTATAATCGCACGTACGGCGCCCTTAAAACTGCCTCCAATATTTCCTGATAACAAAGCCTGATACCCAAAAAACCGCGCGTCATTTTGAATGGAGGCGCCGGGTTTAAGCTCAAAGCTATATCCAGCGGCTTTGACACGCCCCTTGACAAGGCTGTCAGGTCCCAAAATAAGCGATTGACCGATAAAGAGAATTTCTTTTAAGACAAACCCATTTATCTGAAGCCTTTGACCCGCGACCCATAAATTCCCGTTGATCGTTCCATTATTTTGAATGTCCATTCCAATAGCAATCACATCCCCTTCGACAAGCCCATCAATCCTGATAGAATGACCCAGACAAATCAAATCCCCTTCAATAACTTCATCGGGAGGAATAAAGACGTTTTCGCCAATTCTAAATGTATCTCCGAAAGAGGGCCTTGCGAGGACAACACTCAACAATGAAATGAATAGAAGGAGAAAAAATCCGAAAACCACTTTTTTTAATTTCTTCATAAGCGAGACAGTTTTAGGGACTAATCTTAATAGGTTCGTTTGCCGGAAGTTCTTCGACTTTTTTGAGCTGTTTTGTGATTTTACGCGTTTTAGAAGCCGCGGTCTCTATGGATTGGCCGGCTTCGAAAATCTTTTTCTGGGTTTTATCCAGAATGGCTCCGAATTTATAAAATTCAGTTTGAATCTGGGCGAGAAGAGACCAGACCTCGCTTGAACGTTTTTCAATAGCCAACGTTCTAAAGCCCATCTGCAGACTATTAATGATGGCTGTGATCGTTGTGGGTCCTGCCACCGTCACCCGATACGTATTTTGCAAGTGTTCAAATAGTCCCGGGAGACGGAGAATCTCGGCAAACAAACTTTCCGTCGGTACAAATAAAATCGCGAAGTCGGTTGTTTGAGGCGGGTCAACATACTTCGCTTGGATATTTTTTGCTTCTAATTTGATGCGGTTTTCAAGCTGTTTTACGCTTTGTTCTAAAGCTGCGGCATCCCCATTATCTCGGGCTTCAACAAGACGATGATAATCTTCTTGTGGGAATTTCGCGTCTATGGGGATCCACACGGGATCGTCATTGTCAGAGGCAATACCGGGAAGCTTGATCGCGAAATCAACACGCTCCTGACTCCCCTTTTTGACCATCACATTGGCTTGAAATTGGTCTTGCGTCAGCATTTGCTCCAATATTGTTCCAAGCTGAATCTCACCCCATGTACCCCGCGTTTTCACATTCGTGAGAACTTTTTTAAGATCTCCGACTCCTGACGCCAAATTCTTCATTTCACCAAGCCCCTGGTGAACTTTCTCTAATCGGTCGCTGACAATTTGAAAGGATTTCCCAAGCCGTGTCTCTAAAGTTTTCTCCAGTTTCTCCTCCACAACGGTGCGCATTTGATCAAGTTTGAGACTGTTTTCTTTCTGTAATTCTTTCAAACGCTCTTCAACCGTACATCGCATCTTTTCAAGCCTTGACTCGTTAGAATCGGTTAAATGCGACATGTGCTCCTGCTGAAAATTTCGTGAATCTTGGATACGATTAATAATGCTCTTTTCGAAGTCTTGGAGGTTTTCTCTCATATCCCGTCTGGAACACCGCAACTGCAGAGAGAGGAACACGCATAAAGCTATCAAAAACAAAACCTGAATAAAAAGAAGAGTACCAGCTGATATCATCATCCAAACCTC